>NZ_NFHK01000014.1:0-66964 GCF_002161315.1 Faecalibacterium sp. An77 | reverse complement strand
CCTGGTATTTTTCTGCAGTTGGCCGACCGCAGACTTATTTTACCAGAAGGTCTTTTTATATGTAATTTTTCTACACTCCCCGGCAGAGCCGGGGGTTGTTTTTACGCTTAAGCAAACAACACAAGAAAATCCCGCTGTCATCGGACAGCGGGATTTTTTGTTTGAGTTACAGTTTTTTGTAGCCGGGGGGCTCGTCGGCGGGGCAGCGGCGTTCCATCAGCCAGGTGTCCAGCCAGCGGCCGTGGCAGTCCCGGGCAATCCGCTCCCGGCGGCCCACCTCCCGGAAACCGCATTTGGTGTGGAGGCGGTGGCTGGCCTCGTTGTCCTGCAGGACGGTGGACTGCAACGTCCAGTATCCGGCCTGCTCGGCCTCCCGGCACAGGGCGGTCAGCAGGTGATAGCCGTAGCCCCGGCCCCGGTACCGCTCCCCCACATAGATGCTCACCTCGGCGACGCCCCGGTAACACCAGCGCATATTCACCCGGGAAAGCACAGCCCAGCCCGCAATCTGGCCATCCGGCGCCAGAATCACCAGCCTGCATTCCTTGATGTGGGAGGCGTCCCAGGCACTGTAAGGCGGGCAGGCGGTTTGAAAGGTGGCGTGCTCGGTGGCGATTCCCTCCTGGTAGATTGCGGCGACCGCAGGCCAGTCGTCGGGCCGCATGGGCCGGATCAACATTGATTCATCCATGTAAATTGTTCGTCCGTTCTTTCGTATCAGAATATCTGGCCAGACAGCTCCGCCTCGGATACATATCCGGAGGCCACTACCTTGGCCCGCATGGCCGCATACAGCTCGGCCTTGGTTGCCTCATAATAGGGATTGACAAACAGGATGCCCAGGCCGAACAGCAGATAGCCCAGAATGTTCCATCCACAGAAGGACAGGTCCAGCACAAAGATGTTCCACTTTTCCCCGTCGGTCATGATGGTGCTGATCTCAGCGGCGCGGGCGGCCTCCAGATTGGGGTTTTCGGCCAGCAGATAGGGCACAAAGGTGTACTGATAGCTCTTGATGACGCCCGGGATCACCAGCAGCAGGGTGTAGAGGAAAATCCGCAGGTTGACGTAGAACATCCCGCTGACCAGGCCCCAGTAGTTGGTGGTGAAGCCCGAGAACAGGACTTTCAGGCTGGTCTCCCGGGAGCGGTTTTCCATCATGTAGCGGCACTGTCCCACCCGAATGATGGGGGTGAACAGGATGCCCCAGCACAGGACGACCACCAGGGCCAGAACCAGAGCCAGGATGCCCAGCATCAGAAAGGCCGTGCTGAGGATGGCGGTGATGGGATTGCCGCCCAGCAGGCGGGAAGCCTGTTCCACAGCGCCGGAGGAGCTGCCTCCGCTGTTTCCGCTGAAGTTGATGTTGAGATCCACGCTGCCGGTGAGGATCGAGGCGATCAGGCACATCAAAAAGACATTCCAGTAGCTGCGCCGCAGCACCGTTTTTGCATTGGCTTTTAAAAGGGCGCGTGTCCACATAAATAAGGACCTCCTTATCGAAAGAAAACAAATCGTTTTGGCAAGAGGTATTCACAGTATAGCAGATTTTGCCCCAAAGCACAATGCTGCGCCCCGCGCAAAGGTTTTGACAAGACGGCCCCGGACGGTTACAATAGGGTTGGGTACGCCGGCCGCCCGCCCCCTGCACCGGCAGACAAGGCGGGGCCGGCAGGACGGAAAGGAATCATGAATATGTTCACAACCAAGAAAAAACTGTGCATCGGCGCGGCGGGGCTGATGCTGGGCGCGCTGCTGGCCGCGCCCGCCCGGGCCCAGGCGCCCTACCTGACCACAGAATCCACGGTGGCCGAGCTCCACGCCAACGAAGGCATTGTGGGCTCGGGCTTTGACAGCTGGGACCGGGGCAGCCTGTGGCCGGAACAGCCCTGGGAATACGCCAACTGGACCTTGCGGCAGTATACCGGCGACACCGCTGCGGACGCGGTGGCGGGGCTGAACCTCATCATTGACAACTACAACAAGGGGATTCAGGTGACCTACCCCCTCTACACCCAGGAGGAGATCGCCCAGGAACCCTCCCGGGCCGACGCGGAAATCTACTATTTTCCCGCCGAGGAGCCGGGGACCAAGTATGCCCTGCTGCTGTCGGGAAATATGATGGAGCGCAGCGCCCGGGTGGATGAGTGCTGCGGCGCGGTGAGTCAGCTTCACGAGATGGGGTATGCGGCCTTCATCCTGAAGTACCGGATGGGCCATAACCTGACCGACAACGCCAACTACAACGACCTGGTCCGGGCGGTTCAGTTCATCACGGAACACGCCGGCGAACTGGGGGTTCAGGCCGAGGACTACGCCCTGGTGGGACATTCCGCCGGCGGCCAGCTGTGCGGCATCTTCGGCACCGACCGGATGGGCTACAGCAATTACGGCCTGCCCAAGCCGGGCGCCCTGCTGCTGGCTTACCCCATCGTCAATTATATGTACAGCAAACCCTGCTTTTTCTATGCGTACGACGGCGCCGAGCCGGGCGATTACCTGGCGCCGGGGGATTACTATTACAATATTGAGCTGGCCGCCGAGGTGACGGCCAATTTCCCGCCCACCTATCACTGGTACGGGCGGAACGATAAAACATTGGGTCTGATCTTCCAGCCGCTGCAAAGTCCGGCCCTGGACCGGGCTCTGGAGCGCAATGGCGTGATGCACCAGATGGTGGTCTACGACAATGCGCCCCATGGCGTCGGGGTAGGCACCGGCACCGACGCCGAAGGCTGGCTGTATGATGCAGCGGACTTCTGGGAGGAAGCCGTAGCCGCACAAGAGGAATAAGAGAGGGGAGAGAAAACCTATGCCTTTGGATTGCAACGAAACCTTTCGCAGCCTGAATACCGGCCTGCCGGACGATGTGGCCCGGCTCAAGGCGGCAGGGTATTACGACGAGGCCATCGCCCGGATTGACGCACGCCTGGCGGAGGACTGGACCTCCACCCAGAACGGCCCCAACCGGGCCGCCAACCCCACCCCGCAGGGGGTGGATGCCCAGCGGATAGCCCTGCTGGCCCAGCGGGAGATGATGTGCCGTCTGCCCCGGGAATATCCCTACACCGAGGCCCAGGCCGTGGCCCGGATGCAGTCTCTGGTGCGGGACTTCACTTTGGAGGAGTTCCGGGCCCTGGACCGGGCCGGCCGGGTGGACTGGCGGTTTGTGGAGGGGGTAAAGCACTATCAGAAGCGCTTTGCCGAGACTCTGCTGGACACCGACCCCGCCTATGGGGCCCGGCGGCTGGACCCCGGCCCCGACGGCAGCGCGGCCCGTGCCCGCCGCCGCGCCGTCCATGAACAGATGGTCCGCACCGGCAGCGCCTCGGCCCGAATTACGGTGGAATCCAGCATCGGCATGAGCGATACAGCCTTTGACGCCGCTCTGGCCCGGGCCAAAGCCCAGGGACGGGACAGCGTCCATGTCCGGGCCTGGCTGCCGGTGGCAGCTGCCTGCGATACCCAGAGCGATCTTTCCATCGACTTCGCCTCGGAGCAGCCGACCCATGTGGCCCCTGCGGATGCGCCTCAGCGCACCGTGTTCTGGGAGGCCGACCTGACCCAAAACCGCTCCTTCACCCTGCGGTACAGCTACACCCAGACCGCCCGCTATGCCGACCCGCTGAGCTTTGAACCCGACCCGGTTCAGCCCGATTTTGATACCGGCGAGGAGGCGCCCCACATTGTCTTTACCCCCTATCTGCGGGCCCTGGCGGCCCAGCTGACCGAGGGGGTTACCAGCCCGGCGGAAAAGGCCCGGCGCTTTTACGATTACATCACCCTGAATGTCCGCTATCACTACCAGCCGGCCTACTTTGTGCTGGAGGATATCCCCACCCGCTGCGCCGCCGACCGGCGGGGAGACTGCGGCATCATGGCCCTGACCTTTATCACCCTCTGCCGCATTGCCGGGATTCCTGCCCGGTGGCAGAGCGGCCTGGCGGTGGGGCCGGACAAGTGCGGCTGCCACGACTGGGCCATGTTCTACATTGCCCCCAAGGGCTGGATGTACGCCGACTGCTCTTATGGCGGATCGATGGCCCGGGCCGGGGAAGAGGAACTGCGCCGGCATTACTTTGGCAATCTGGACCCCGGCCGGATGGTGGCCAACCGGGCCTTTGAAGCGCCCTTTGATCCGCCCATGACCGGCTTCCGGGCCGACCCCTACGACAACCAGTGCGGCGAAATCGAGGCCGACGGCGTGGGACTGTATGGGGACGACGTGGTCACCGCCAAAGAAACCCTCCGCTACGAGGAAAAATAAGGAGAAATCATGGAAGTAATTGTTGCTGCACTCTGCCTGCTGCTGTTGCTGGCGGGGGATGTTTTGCTGGTGGTGCTGCTGATGCGCAGCCGCCGCCCCGATGACCAGGACCAGATCCAGGAGCTGGAGGACTGGCTGGAACAGCGGCTGGCCGCCCAGGAGGATGCCTTCAACAAGCGCCTGCGGGACAGCCAGGCCGCCCTGGCCGACCAGAACTATGCCGCCATCCGGGGCGTCCAGAACGCCGTGGAGGGGATGGGGGCCCAGCTGACCAACAGCCAGGCCGTCCAGCAGAAAAACCTGGAGGGCCGGTTCCAGACCATGGAGCGAACCCTGGAGAGCCGCCTGCGGACCCTGGAACTGTCCAACGAGCAGAAGCTGGGGGACATGCGCCGCACCCTCACCGAGGGAATGGACGCCGTTCGGGCCGAGAACGCCAAAAAGCTGGATGAAATCCGCCACACGGTGGACGAACAGCTTCAGGATACCCTGCAGAAGCGGGTGAGCGAGAGCTTCAAGACGGTGAGCGACCAGCTGGAACAGGTGTACAAGGGCCTGGGCGAGATGCAGACCCTGGCCGCCGACGTGGGCGGCCTGAAACAGGTGCTGTCGGGCGTTAAGACCCGCGGCATTCTGGGCGAGATCCAGCTGGGGGCCATTCTGGAGGAGATTCTGGCCCCCGAGCAGTACGCCACCAACGTGGCCACCATCCCGGGTTCCACCCAGCGGGTGGAATTTGCGGTCAAGCTGCCCGGCGCCGACGGCCAGAATGTCTGGCTGCCCATTGACTCCAAGTTCCCCGGCGACACCTACGCCCACCTGCAGGACGCCTATGCCGCCGGAGATCCCCAGGCCGTGGAGGCGGCCCGCCGCGCTCTGGAACAGGTGATCCGGGCCGAGGCCAAGGACATCCGCACCAAGTACGTGGAGCCCCCCTATACCACCAATTTTGGCATCCTGTTCCTGCCCTTTGAGGGCCTGTATGCCGAGGTGGTGAACCAGGGCATGGTGGAGAGCCTTCAGCGGGACTACCAGGTCAACGTGGCCGGCCCCAGCACCATGGCCGCCCTGCTGAACAGCCTGCAGATGGGCTTCAAGACGCTGGCCATCCAGAAGCGTTCCAATGAGGTCTGGCAGGTGCTGGGCGCCGTCAAGACCGAGTTTGAAAAGTTCGACAAGGGCCTGTCCAAGCTGCAGGAGCGGCTGCGCCAGTCCGACCGGGAACTGGACGACCTGATCGGCACCCGCACCCGTGCCATCAACCGGAAACTGCGCTCGGTCCAGTCTCTGGACGACGCCAGCGCCGCCGTCCTGCTGGAACTGGACGCCGCCCCGGGTCAGCCGCCCCGGGCCAGCCTGACCGATGGCGACGATGCATGAGCAAATTTTTCAGCCAATGAGAAGATCAGCCATTGCTTTTTCCCTACAAGTATGGTATGATAAGTCGGCCCGGTGGAAACCCGGGCTTGTGAAACGAATACGGGGCGGCAGCCAAAAGCTGGTCTCCCTTTTAAAATGGGCTTAAAAACAACGGAAAGGACGACTTGCGATGAACGTACATAAGACAAAGATTACTGATTCTGTCCTGGGCATCAGCCTCAATGATACCACCCTGGACCTGTTCGAGAGCCAGTACCCTGTGCCGGGCGGTGTGAGCTACAACTGCTACCTGATCCGGGATGAGAAGACCGCCGTCATGGATACGGTGGACGCCCGCGCCACCGATCTGTGGATGGAGACCCTGGAGGCCGAGCTGGCCGGCACCGCTCCCGATTACCTGGTGGTGTCCCATGTGGAGCCCGACCACTCGGCCAATGTGGCCCGCCTGGCTGCCAAGTACCCCGAGATGAAGGTGGTGGGCAACGCCAAGACCTTTGCCTTCCTGGCCAACTTCTTCCCCGGCGCCATTCCGGCAGACCGTCAGGTGGTGGTGAAGGACGGCGACCAGCTGAACCTGGGCGCTCACACCCTGACCTTTGTCTTTGCCCCCATGGTCCACTGGCCCGAGGTCATGGTCAGCTATGAGTCCAGCGAAAAGCTGCTGTTCTCGGCCGACGGCTTTGGCCGGTTCGGCGTGGTGGCCGACGGCGACAGCTTCGCCAACTGGGTGGAGGATTCCCGCCGCTACTTCCTGAACATCGTGGGCAAGTATGGCGCTCAGGTGCAGGCCCTGCTCAAGAAGGCCGCCGGCCTGGAGATCGCCCAGATCTGCCCCCTGCACGGCCCCGTCCTGAACGGCGACCTGGCTCCCTACCTGAGCCTGTACGACACCTGGTCCAAGTACCTGCCCGAGGCTGCCGATGAGATTCTGGTGGCTTCGGCTTCCATCCACGGCAACACCCGTGCAGCCGCCCACACCATGGCCGAGAAGCTGCGTGCTGCCGGCGCCAAGGTCACCGAAATGGACCTGACCCGCACCGATGTTTCCTATGCGGTGGCTGAGGCCTTCCGCTGCGGCAAGATGGTGCTGGCCTGCGCCACCTACGACGCCGCACTGTTCCCCGCCATGGAGGCTTTCCTGGCTCACCTGAAGTCCAAGAACTTCCAGAACCGCACCGTCGGCCTGATGGAGAACGGCATGTGGGCTCCCATGGCCGCCAAGCTGATGACCGCCTCCCTGACCGCCATGAAGGGGATGACCCTCTGCGAGCAGGTGGTCACCGTCCGCGGCGCTGCCCATGCCGCCGAGGAAGCCCAGATGGACACCCTGGTCAGCGAGATCGTCGCAAAGTAAATTATATCCCTCGCCCTGTCCGGGTAAAATAAAAATCCGCCGTTTCAGACCTGTGCAGGTTTGGAGCGCGCGGATTTTTCTTTTTGTTTCGGGCAGAATAAGAAAAGCCCTCTGCGGCCGGGAGGGCTTGCAGCACAGCAGGGGGAGCGCTGTATCTCGCGGACCGTGAAATTAGCGGCGGTCAGCGCCGGATGCCGTTTTGGTCAAAGGTGCGCTTGAGGGCGGCCTCGGTGGGGAAGATGCACCCCACCAGAGGGATCATCTGGAGCAGACAGAGGACCGTCCCCACAGAGCCCACGGTGCCCGCCGGCTGGCCCATGACTGCCAGCAGGGGAATCAGCGTCAGCGGCAGCAGAACCAGACCCCAGCGGAACCACAGCCGGCCGCAGTACTGGTGGGCGAAAAGCCAGGTGTCCTGGTTTTTCATGGACCGTGTGGTGCGGTAGCCGAAGATTGGATTGACGGTTTTGGGAGGCCGTTTGAGGAACAGATACCCGAAGCCGATCATGATGGCTGGGATCAGCAGGTCGCTGGCCAGCATGAAAAACCAGTATCCCATTAGCGTCTCCTTTCGCCGGGCGGGCCCGGATACAAAAACCGGCAGCAGAAAAATTCTGCTGCCTGCGGCGGTTTTGGGGTTATTTCAGGTCGTCCAGAATGTCGGGCCAAAGGGCCTTTTCCTGGCGCAGCGCGTCGAAGCAGCAGTCCAGATACAGCTTGTGGGCGGCCGGGATGATGGTGCGCCGGAGCAGGAACTGCTCGTCGTTCAGTTCGTTGTCCGCAGGGCGGTCAAAGCTGCGCAGCCCGAACACAGATCCCACGGCGGCCTCCAGCTCGGCGCAGAAGGTGTTGTAGGCGGTCGCGGGGGTACAGTACTCCTGCTGGATGGAGAACAGAAGCTGGATGTTCTCCATGGAAAGCACGTTCTTGACCGCGATAATGTACATCAGATAGCCAATCTGATCCCGGGTGTATTTTTTGCGCACCGGATGGGGGATAAGCCCTTTTTTGACATAGTTGCTGACCATCGAGCCCGTCAGCTCAATCCCCGGAAACGTGCGGAAATGGAGATTGACATATTGAACGGTCTGGTCCAGGTACAGCCCCATGCCGGGAAGTTCATCGTACCGGGGCAGGGCAAAGCCCGCAGCCGAAGCCGCAATGCGGCGTTTCGTTTCAGTGTTCATATTTTTAGTATACAGCGATTCATTGAAAAGTCAACAGAAATTGAAAATAAAAACCTTTTATTAAGATTCTTAGATATTGTTGACAAGTTATCTGAAAACTGATATGATGGGTGCAGAAAGCACAACTTGTTCAACCACGAACGAGTGCTGAAAGCTACGGTTGGCGCTTGCCGGCTGCAGGAATGGAGAGATGTATTGTATGAAACGGAAAATCGTTGTGGATTCGTCATCGAATCTATGCCAGCTGCCGGGGGTTGATTTTGCCTGTGTGCCGCTGAAGATCATCACCGATGAGCAGGAGTATGTGGATACCCCCGACATTGACGCGTTCGCCATGGCCTCGGCCATGCGCAGCTACAAGGGGAAGAGCTCGACCTCCTGTCCCAACGTGGGGGACTTCCTGGCGGCGTATCAGGGTGCGGACGAAATTTTTGTTGTGACCATCACCGGCACTCTGTCCGGCTGCAATAATGCAGCCCGGATGGCGGCCGAAGAATATCAGGACATCAACCCCGGCACCAAAGTTTATGTGCTGGACAGTCTGTCCACCGGCCCCGAAATGTCTCTGATCGCAGCGCGGATGGCCGCCCTGGCCCAGACCGACGCCACCTTTGAGGAGATCTGCGCGGCGGTGGAGGAGTACAGCCATCACACCCACCTGCTGTTCTCGCTGGAGTCGCTGAACAATCTGGCCCGGAACGGCCGCGTCAAGCTGACGGCGGCCATGGTGGCCCGCGCCCTGGGCATCCGGGTGGTGGGTCAGGCCAGCCCTCAGGGCGACCTGGGCATCATCTGCAAGACCCGCGGCGAGCACGGCGCCCTGGAGCGCCTGATCCTGGAAATGCGGGACAAGGGCTTTGCAGGCGGCCCGGTGGAGATCGCCCACTGCGACAATGAGAAGGCGGCCCGCCGCCTCAAGCTGATGATCGAGGCCATCTGGCCCGCCGCCAAGGTGGAGCTGGTGTGCTGCGGCGCGCTGTGCAGCTTCTATGCAGAGCTGGGCGGCCTGTTGGTGGGCTATGAGGATGCAGAGGCTCCGGCCATCTGATCCGGCACCGGTCGAGTAAAACGAGGAATCCCAGAGGCAAAGCTGCCCCCCGACGGGGGCGGTTTTGCCTCTTTTTTTGCCTCCGGCTTGCAAAAAGCGACCCGGGGCGGTATACTGACAGGGAATACGATGTTCCCAACACAGCCTGTGCGGGCCCGGAGGCACAGGCCTGCCGTCAGAGAGGGGGAAAGCTATGTTTCGACTGCCCATCGTAAAATTTTTCAGCCGGTTTATCAACCGGATCACCATTACGCTGCTGCTGATTCTGGTTCAGGTGGCGTGGATTGCCTCGCTGTACCTCCGCCTCACCGAGTACGCCGCCTGGCTGAACAGCGTCATGGTGGTGATCAGCGTGCTGATTATCCTGTTCCTGGTGCGCAAGGATGAAAACCCGGCCTACACCATCGCCTGGATGGCGCTGATCGGCATTATGCCGGTGTTTGGCGGGTTGATGTACCTGTTCTGGGGCAACAAACGGCCCTCCCGCCAGATGCGGCGCCGGATGGAGGCGGTGGACCGCCGCCATCGGGGCCTGGTGGCCCAGCACCCGGACCAGGTGGGGGAGCTGGACCCGCGGATGCGGGAGCTGAGCGGCTACATTGCCAAATACGGCCCCTGGCCGGGATGGAAAGGTACCTCGGCCCGCTATTTTTCCAGCGGTGAGGAGATGTTCCCCCACCTGCTGGAGGACCTGAGAAACGCCAAAAAGTTCATTTTCCTGGAGACCTTCATCATCCGTCCGGGGGTTATGTGGAACGCCGTGGAGGACATCCTGAAGGAAAAAGCCGCCGCCGGCGTGGACGTCCGGGTGATTTACGACGATATGGGCTGCCTGACCACCGTGCCTTCCGGCTTTGTGGTCCGGCTGGAACGGGCCCATATCCGCTGCATCCCCTTTAACCCGGTGGTGCCTCTGGTGTCTTTGGTGATGAACCACCGGGATCACCGCAAAATCGTCTCCATCGACGGCAATATCGCCTACAATGGCGGCACCAACTTTGCCGACGAGTATATCAACGCCGAGGAGCGGTTCGGCTACTGGAAGGACGCCGCCGTCCGGCTGGAGGGCAGCGCCGTCTGGAACTTCACCCTCATGTTCCTGAACTTCTGGAACTCCTTCCGCCCCATGGAGGAGGACTACAGCGCCTTCCGGCCCACCGTGCAGGCCCGGCCCGACGGCGTGATCCAGCCCTATGCGGACAGCCCTCTGGACGAGGAGCGCCTGGCCGAGAGCGTCTATCGGGATATCATCGACCAGTCCCGGGACTATGTCTATATCTTCACCCCCTACCTGGCCATCGGAGAGGATTTGATGAACTCCCTCAAGCTGGCCGCCAAGCGCGGGGTGGATGTGCGGCTGGTGCTGCCGGCCATCCCGGACAAAAAGATTGTTTTCCGGCTCAGCCGGTCCTATTATCTGCCGCTGCTGCGGGCGGGGGTCAAGATCTATGAGTTTACCCCCGGTTTCATCCACTCGAAATGCTATGTCAGCGATGACCGGGTGGCGGTGGTGGGCAGCATCAATATGGACTACCGCAGCCTGTATCTGCACTTTGAGTGCGGCACCCTGCTGATAAACAACAGCCAGGTGGCGGCGGTGCGGGCCGACGCCGAAAAGACCTTTGCCCAGAGCCGCCGGATCACCATGGACGACTGCCGTACCAGCCTCATGGGCACCCTGCTGGACGATGTGCTCCGGCTCGTCAGCCCCATGATGTAAAAAGGTTTGTTCCCTGCGCCTTTTCTTTGGAAAGGGCGCTTTTTGCGTGGCGGGTGTGTATAAAACCGGCGCCGGCCGGGCAGACTACCCGCAAAAGAGCCCCAGCCGGGGCGTCAGCAATCAGCAAAGGGAGCGAAAGAATGAGAGCAAATCAATATCTGGCAGCGCTGGCCGCGGCGGCCCTGCTGCTGACCGCCTGCGGAAAAATGGACGACAGCTCGTCCAGCAGTTCGTCGGGAAGCAAGCCGGGCAGCGGGTCGGCCTCCGGGCAGAAGGATGACGCATGGAAAACCGGTCTGGCCATCCGGACCGAGACCGAGGCGGGGGATAAATCCGGCAAAATCCACTCCATTGCGGCGGCGGTTCTGCTGGATGAGGATGGACGGATTGTCCAGGTGGTGCTGGACGAGCTGGAAGGCAAAATCAGCACCACCGAGGCCGGCGCCGTGACGGTGGCCGAGGACCTGCGGACCAAGCGGCAGAAGGGGGATGAGGATTACCCCCTGTCGGCAGTGTCCTCCATCGGCAAGAGCTGGGCCGAACAGGCGGACGCCTTTGGGGAATACCTGATGGGGATGACCGCCGATGAAGTCAGCCGCCTGTCCACCGATGCGGACGGCTACGCCAAGGATGCAGACCTGCTGTCGGGCTGCACCATCAAGGTGGACGGCTACCGCGAGGCGGTGGAGGCAGCCTGCGCCCAGGCTCAGGCCATGGGCGCCGCCGAGGGGGACAGCCTGGCGCTGGGCATTGAGACCACCGACGCCAGCACCACCCTCCAGGCCACTTCGGACAAGAATGCCATGCCTCAGCTGGACGTGACCGCCGCCGCCCTCACCGTCAACGGCTCGGGCCGGGTCACCAGCGCCGTCTGCGATATGGCGGAGCCTTCTTTGAAGGTGGATGCCAAGGGCATGGTGTCGGGAGACGGCGAGGTCAAGAGCAAACACGTGCTGGGGGATGACTACGGCATGCGCAAGGCCTCGGCCCTGGGCAAAGAGTGGTATGAACACAGCGACGGCTTTGCCGGTTACCTGAAGGGCAAGACCGCCGAGGAGATCGAGAAGATCCCCGACGACGGCAGCGATGCGGACCTGGCGTCCATGTGCACCATCGATATCACCGACCTGCAGAAGGCCGCGCTGCGGGCCATGGACACCCTGCGGAGCTGACCGGACAGCGGCCCCGGCGGGGAGGTAAAAATAGATATTTTTCCGCCCGAAATAAACGCGCAGATTGTCCAAAAAGACGCTTGCTAATTTCAGCATCCTGCACTATAATAGCAACCAATCACACAGCGTCCTGCCCCATTTTGGAGCAGGGCGCTTCAGCGTGTCAGAGACACGCTCCAGGGGGAACCCATTTCTGCCTGCATACGCAAGTCAGAAATTCCTTCCCCCTGGTATCCCCCTGGGGACAAAATTTCGAGCCAAATCGCGCACTAGGCCTTCGGCTACGCACACAATTTGGCTCAAAATTTCCCTGGCGGTATCCAGACCGTACGCACATGTCGTCCGGTCTGGATTTTTCTGTGGCATGAAACGTCCTGCCCCATTTTGGAGCAGGGCGCTTTTCGTGGGGATTTTTTGGAAAAAACGATTGGATGCACCCGCCAAAGGGGCGGGGCCTTCCGCAACGGCGGAAGGGCTAAGGAGGATGTATCTATGACAAAAGACATGACCCAGGGCCAGCCCCTGCGGCTGATCCTGCTGTTTGCGGTGCCCATGATGCTGGGCAGCCTGTTCCAGCAGTTCTACAACATGGCCGACACCATCATTGTGGGCCGGTTTGTGGGTGTGGACGCCCTGGCCGCCGTGGGCAGCGTCGGCGGCCTGAGCTATCTGGTGCTGGGCTTTGTGAACGGCATCGCCTGCGGCTTTGCCATCCCGCTGGCCCGCTGCTTTGGTGCCAAAGATGACACCGAAATGCGCCGCTACACCGCCAATTCCGTTTGGCTGTCCCTGATTTTTGCCGCTGTGCTCACGGTGGTGACGGTGGCTCTGACCCGCCCCATTCTGGTCCTCACCAACACCCCCGCCGACATCATCGACCTGGCGGATGTGTATATCCGCACCATCTTCGCCGGGATTCCCTTCACCCTGCTGTACAACGTCACCAGCGCCTTCATGCGGGCGCTGGGAGACAGCCGCCGCCCCCTGTACTTCCTGCTGGTGGCCAGCGCCCTGAACATTGTGCTGGACATCGTCTTTGTTCTGTTCTTCCACGCAGGGGTCTTTGGCGCCGCCCTGGCCACCGTCATCAGCCAGGCCGTGGCCGGTCTGTGGAGCCTGGCGTACATGGTCAAAAACTTCCGGATGCTGGGCTGGTCCCGGGAAGAAGGCCGCTTCAGCACCGGCCACTGCGCCAAGCTGTGCATGATGGGCCTGCCCATGGGTCTCCAGTGCAGCATCACGGCGGTGGGCAATATCGTCCTGCAGACGGTCGTCAATGGTCTGGGCAGCTCGATTGTGGCCGCCATGACCGCCGGCAGCAAGGCGGGACAGATTCTGTCGGTGCCCCTGGAGAGCATTGGCACCGCCATGACCACCTACACCAGCCAGAACCTGGGCGCAGGCAGCCTGCCCCGGGTCAAGCAGGGGGTGCGGACGGCGCTGGGCATCAGCATTCTCTACAGCATCGCCTCCTTTGTCATCCTGCACTTCTCGGATACCCTGCTGATCGGTCTGTTCCTGGACAGCGCCCAGGACGCCGGCGGGACCATCATGTCCAACGCCCAGGAGTTCCTGTTCTGGAACAGCGTATTCTATATCCCTCTGGCGGTTCTGATTATCTACCGCTATTCCATCCAGGGCCTGGGCTATTCCGGCCTGGCCATGTTTGCCGGCGTGTTTGAGATGTTCGCCCGGGCATTGGTGGGCTTCTGGATGGTGCCGGTGTTCGGCTATTGGGCCGGCTGCATCGCCAGCCCGGTGGCCTGGTTTGCGGCCTGCTTCTTCCTGATCCCGGCCTACCAGGTGGTGATCCGCCGCCTGGACAAAAACCGCGGCGGCAGCCAGTCCGCTGCCGGGCATGCCGGCGTTCGTCTACGCAAGGCCTGAAATTGATACAGAGTCCGTCCGCTCCGGCTGGTGCCGGGGCGGATTTTTTATACTGGTCCCAATTTACAAAATCCGCCCGAAAGGGTATACTTATCTATTATGAGCTTATTAGGGGAAGGGGGCGTCCGCCCATGGAAGACCAGCAGCTGGAACAGCTGGAAGGAACCATTGAGGACATTATTTTTGAGAACAGCGACAGCGGATATGTGGTGTTTGAGCTGTCGGGCGGGGGCACCCTGACGGTGGTCTGCGGCACGCTGGGGGAACTGCACGTGGGCCAGAGCGTGGTGTGCCGAGGCAAGTACGAGACCCACGCCACCTATGGCCGCCAGTTCCACGCCGTCGAGTGCATCACCGATATGCCCAAGGACCTGGACGCCGTCTATGCGTTCCTGGCCAGCCGGTCCCTGCCCTATGTGGGCCCCGCCACCGCCCAGAAGATCATTGAGAAGTTCGGCGCCGCTTCTCTGGACGTCATTGCCAACGAGCCCGCCCGCCTCACCGAAATCAAGGGCATTTCGGCCGACAAGGCCGACCGCATCCAGCAGGAATTCAAGCGGATGTTCGGCATGCGGGAACTGATTGCTTACCTGGCCCAGTTTGAGATCGGGCCCCGGCGGGCCATGGAGGTGTTCCGCACCTTTGGGCCGGGGGCGGCTCAGGCCATCGCGGCCAATCCCTATCTGCTGTGCGGCGAGCCGCTGCAGCTGGATTTTCGCCACGCCGACAGCATCGCCCAGTACTATCAGATGGAAGGGGACTGCGCCCAGCGCCTGGAAGCCGCCCTGCTGCGGACCCTGCGCCACAACGCCGGCAACGGTCACACCTGCCTGCCTCGGGAGCGCCTGGTGGCCACCGCCTCTTCCTTTATCCATCAGCCCCCCGAAAAGCTGACCGACGCCCTGGAAAGCTGTCTGGTCAGCGGGGAACTGGCCTCCCGCACCTGGAACGGCGGGGAATACATCTGCCTGCCTGACCTGCTGGCTGCGGAGGAGGCCATCGCCGACCGGCTGGCGTCCCTGGTCCGCCGGGAGCCCCAAAAGGCCCACCACATTGAGCGGGACATCCAGGTGCTGGAACTGTCCCAGGGCTTCGCCTATGCCCCGGAACAAAAGGAGGCCATCTGCCGGGCCGTCACCGAGAACTGTCTGGTGCTGACCGGCGGCCCCGGCACCGGCAAGACCACCACCGTCAACGCCATCCTAAATATTTTGGAGAGCCAGGCCGAGCGGGTGGCCCTCTGCGCCCCCACCGGCCGGGCCGCCAAGCGTCTGAGCGAGCTCACCGGCCGCAAGGCCTCCACCATCCACCGCCTGCTGGAGGTGGATTATTCGGGGGGCGTGGTCAGCTTTATCCACAACGAAAAGAACCTGCTCAAGTGCGACGTGGTGATTCTGGACGAGATGAGTATGGTGGATGTCCAGCTGTTCCAGAGCCTGCTGGCAGCCCTGCGGCCCAACTGCCGGATCATTATGGTGGGAGATGCCGACCAGCTGCCCAGCGTGGGCCCCGGCAATATCCTCAGTGAGGCCATCCGGTCCGGGGTGGTGCCCACCGTCTGCCTGAAGCGGATTTTCCGCCAGGCCAAGCGCAGCCTGATTGTGGAGAACGCCCACAACATCGTCAGCGGCCGCCCCCTGCAGAAGGGCGGCAAGGAGGACGATTTCTTCTTTCTGGAAGCGGACGGCGAGGTCTGCCAGAAGCTGGTCTGTGACCTGGTGACCACCCGTCTGCCCCGCAGCTATGGTTTTGACCCGGTGCGGGACATCCAGGTCCTTTGTCCCACCAAAATGGGCCCCTGCGGCACCCAGGCCCTGAACAGCCTGCTGCAGGATATGCTGAATCCGCCCGCCCCGGGCAAGCCTCAGCTGCAAAGCGCCTCCCGGGTGTTCCGGGTGGGGGACAAGGTGATGCAGGTCCGCAACAACTACGAGATCATCTGGCACCGGGACGGCGGCGAACAGGGGGTAGGGGCCTACAACGGCGATATCGGCATTGTGGAGTCCATCAATACCCGGGACCGCTCCATGGTGGTGCGGATGGATGACCGCCGCCTGATCTACCCCGCCGAGAACCTCAGCGAGCTGGAAACCGCCTACGCCATCACCATTCACAAGAGCCAGGGCAGTGAGTTTGCGGCGGTGGTGCTGCCGGCGGCCCAGGTGCCGCCCCGGCTGTGCTACCGGAACCTGTTTTATACCGGGGTGACCCGCGCCCGCAAACTCTGCGTGACGGCGGGCCGGCGGGACACGGTGGCCGCCATGATGGCCAATGTCCGCCAGAACCTGCGGTATTCGGGCCTGGCCGCCCTTCTGCGGGAGGCCCTGCCCCCCGAGCAGCAGGCGCTGGAAACAGGGCCAAAAACTGGGGCGTGAGCTGCGCCCCGATGAGAAATTGCTATACTTTTGGCCCTGAGTATGGTATACTGAAAGCTGGATTTTTACAGCTCAACCTGAGCTTTCATCAAGATAGGCTGTTTCGTGGATAGAGAAAGGAACGTTTGGATTATGGCACAGAATGATATCGGGATCGATCTTGGTACAACCACCATCATCATCGCACAGGAGGGCAAGGGCGTGGTCCTGAACCAGCCCAGCATTGTGGCCATCGATACCCGCAAAAATACCGTCCTGGAGGTGGGCGACAAGGCCCTGGCCATGGTGGGCCGCACCCCCAACTACATTTCGGCCACCTTCCCCCTGAAGGATGGCGTCATCAGCGACCACACCATGACCCGTGAGCTGATCTGCCGCTTTGTGAATCAGGTCTACAGCTCCCACATGGTCAAGCCCCGCGTGGCGGTCTGCGTGCCGGCGGCCATCACCGGCATCGAGAGCGACGCCGTGGTGGAGGCCGTGGTGGCGGCCGGTGCCCGTCAGGTCTACCTGATCGACGAGCCCATCGCCGCGGCCCTGGGCTCGGGCATCGATATCACGGTGCCCGACGGCCGGATGATCATTGACATCGGCGGCGGCACCACCGATATCGCCGTCCTGTCCCTGGGCGGCAAGGTCAAGGCCACCAGCGTCCGGGTGGCAGGCAACCACTACGACGACGAAATCCTCAAGCATGTGCGGGCCAAGTTCAACATCGCCATCGGCCAGCGCACCGCCGAGGAACTGAAAAAGCGGGTGGCCTGCTGCCCCCAGAAAACCGATTTTGACGAGACCATGGAGATCAAGGGCCGCAGCCTGCTGACCGGCCTGCCGGTCCGTGTCAATGTGTCCACCAGCGACCTGTATGAGCCGGTCATGATGCTGAGCGAGCAGATCGGCACCGCCGCCCATCAGGTGCTGGAGAAGACCCCGCCCGAGCTGGCCGGCGATATCTACAAGAACGGCGTCATGCTGACCGGCGGCGGCGCCCAGCTCCACGGCCTGCCCGAATACCTGAGCCAGGAGCTGAAGGTGGACGTCTACGTCTCGCCCGATCCGGTCAACTGCGTGGCTCTGGGCACCGCCATGAGCCTGAGCATCGGCGACAAGCTGGAAGTGGGATTCACCGATGCAACCCCCCGCATCGGCCGGCGCTGAGCGTCCCCGGCCTGCAAAAAACAAACGGTCCGCCGGACCAAGTAAAGGAGGATGAAGGATGGATTCCAGTCTGATTATGTTTGTGGTGGTTTTGGGAGCCGTGGTTCTGGCCTATGTGCTGCTGCGGGGCAAAAACCAGATTCCCTCGCCTGAAATCTCTTCCAAGCCGTCCCGGCCGGCGCCCTCGAAAGCCCAGCCCGCTGCGGCTCCGGCTCCCAGCATTGAGCCGGGCATCCCGCCTGAGGTGGTGGCCGTCATCGCCGCTTCGGTCTGCGCCATGAGCGGCGGCCAGTACACCCTTCGGGCTGTGCGCCGGGCCAGCCGGGCCACCTGGGCCCGTGCGGGCGCAGTGGATGTCACCGCACCCTTTTGAACCTTCTGAAAGAAATCAGCACCAACAGCGCCCGCTCCAGAGACTTTGGCCCGGAGCGGGCTTCTTCTGATTCGCGCCGGAGGATGGCACAGAGGCCGCAGGAACGGGCGGATATTACGATACAAGGAGAAGTAGTACGGAATGGCAACCGATTTACAGACAGAATTTTGCTCCCTTCGGGACACTTACATTGAAAAGCAGTTTGGCCGCCTGAACGAGATGCAGCGGCGGGCGGTGTTTACCACCAGCGGCCCGCTGCTGATTCTGGCCGGCGCCGGCAGCGGCAAGACCACCGTCCTGGTCAACCGGATCGCCAACCTGATCCGGTTCGGCAGCGCCCATGGCAGCCGCTGGACCCCCCGTCCCGCGGTGGATGAGGACCTGCGGGCCCTGCGCACCGCCATCATGACCGGCACCGACGTGCCGGCCTGGCTGGACGATATGATGCGCTATAACCCTACCCGCAGCTGGAACATCATGGCCATCACCTTCACCAACAAGGCCGCCGGAGAGCTGAAAGACCGTCTGTGCTCCATGCTGGGGGACGAGGAGGGCAAAGAGGTCTTTGCCTCCACCTTCCACTCGGCCTGCGTGCGGATTCTGCGCCGGTACGCCGAGGAAATCGGCTGGCCCCGCAGCTTCACCATCTACGACACCGATGACGCCCAGCGGGTCATGAAGGCCATCTACAAGGAACAGAGCGTGGATGACAAGTTCTTCCAGGTCAAGGCGGCCCTGAACCAGATCGGCCGCTGGAAAGACCAGCTCATCGACCCCGCCGAGGCCGCCAAGGAGAGCGTGGGCAAGACCAAGCTGGAACTGGCCGCCAAGCTGTACGGCATCTACGAAAAGCGCCTCCATGAGGCCGGCGCCTTTGACTTTGACGGCCTGATTTATTACACCGTCCGCCTGCTGCAGGAGAACGCCGAGGTCCGGGACTACTACCAGACTAAGTACCAGTACCTGCTGGTGGACGAGTACCAGGACACCAGCGTGGCCCAGTTCCGCCTGGTGAGCCTGCTGACCGGCCCCGAAAAGAACATCTGCGTGGTGGGCGACGACGACCAGAGCATCTACCGGTTCCGCGGCGCCACCATTGAGAATATCCTGAACTTTGAGCGGTATTACCCCGGGGCAAAGGTCATCCGGCTGGAGGAGAACTACCGCTCCACCTCCAATATCCTGAACGCCGCCAACTGCGTCATCAGCCACAACACCGAGCGCAAGGGAAAGACCCTCTGGACCAAAAACAGCGAGGGTGCGCCGGTTCATGTCTACCAGGCGGAGGACGAGCGGGACGAGGCCAGCCACATCGCTGAAATCATCGGCCAGCACCTGCGGGCCGGGGGCCATCTGTCCGACCACGCCATCCTCTACCGGATGAACGCCCAGTCCAACCCCATCGAAAACTATTTCACCCGGGCCGGCATTCCCCACAAGATTGTGGGCGGCCAGCGGTTCAATGACCGCAAGGAAATCAAGGACATCCACTCCTATATGTCCATTGTGGCCAACCCCAAGGACGACGTCCGCCTGCGCCGGATCATCAACGAGCCGGCCCGGAAAATCGGCGCGTCCACGGTGGATGCCATCGCCGAGCTGGCCGGTCTGGAAGGGGTCAGCATGCTGGATATCATCAGCCGCGCCGACCAGTACGCCAAGCTGTCCCGGTCGGTGGCGCCCCTGTTCAAGTTCTGGCAGATTTACCGCCAGCTGCAGGACGCGCTGGACACCTGCCCTCTGGACCTGTTCGCCCAGAAGGTCATCGACCTGACCGGCTACGGCCAGATGCTGGAACAGCAGGCGGCCCAGGGCCATGAGGATGCCCAGGACCGGCTGCAGAACCTGGGCCAGCTGGTCAACAACGTCAAAGCTTACTGCGACACCCGCGGGGTGGACGCCAGCCTGGAGGGCTATCTGGAAGAAATCGCCCTCATCAGCGACATCGACAGCTACAACGAGGACGCCGACCAGGTGGTCCTGATGACCATTCACTCGGCCAAGGGCCTGGAGTTCCCCTATGTGTTCCTGGTGGGCATGGAGGAGAGCGTGTTCCCCAGCGAGATGAGCCGCTACTCCCCGGAGGACCTGGAGGAGGAGCGCCGCCTGGCCTACGTGGGCATCACCCGGGCCAAAAAGGAGCTGTATATCTCCCACAGCGTCACCCGGATGCTCTACGGCCGCACCTGCCGCAATGAGCCCAGCCGCTTCCTCAACGAGATCGAGCCCGAATACCTGGAAACCACCCGCAGCCCGTCCCTGGACCGCCCCGCACGCAGCTGGGGCAGCATGGGGGATGGGGTGCCCGGCGGCGCTTCGGGTTACTCTGGGCCGTCCGGATGGGGCCGCACCGCCTCCGGCAGCCGCAGCAGCGGCTACCTCAACCGGGAGTACAACGCCGGCGCAGGCCGTGCCAAGGTGGCCTTCCCGGGCGCACCGGCGGCAGGCATTTCCCGCCCGGCGGCGCCCCGGCCGTCCACTCCCTCCAAGCACTATGAACCGGGGGAGACCGTGTTCCACAAGGTATTTGGCCGCGGTATGGTCACCCGCGTGACCCCGGCGGCAGGGGACAGCATTGTGGAGATTCGCTTTGAGAAGGTCGGCACCAAAAAGATGATGGCAAACCTGGCCCCGCTGACCAAAGGAACGGAGGATTAAACGCCCATGATGACAGTTCGACTGATTGCCCATACCCCGGAGCCCGAGAAGGTGGTGGCCGCGGCGGCCAAGCTGTGCTATTCAGACAGCCACATCACCGACCTGCTGGACGGCCTGGACGACGAAAAAACCGCCCGCTTCCTGAATATGCTCAGCGACCTGGGCCACGCAAGCCCCATTGAGCACGCCAGCTTTACTTTTGGCATCGAGGGGGTCAGCCGGTCCCTGCTGGCCCAGATTACCCGCCACCGGATCGCTTCGTTCAGCGTCCAGAGCCAGCGGTATGTCCGGCTGGATGACTTCCGCTATGTAGTGCCCCCCGCCATTGAGGCGGTGCCCGAGGCCAAGGAGGCTTTCCTGGCCAGCATGGAGGAGGACGCCCGCCGCTACCTGGACCTGGCCCATAAGCTGGAGGAGGGCCACGCCGCTCGCCTGATGGCCGAGGGTGTGCCCGAAAAGGAGGCCCGCCGCAAGGCCGAAAAGATGGCTAACGAGGACGCCCGCTTTGTGCTGCCCAACGCCTGTGAGACCAAGATGGTGGTCACCATGAACGCCCGCAGCCTGCTGAATTTCTTCCGGCTGCGGTGCTGTGAGCGGGCCCAGTGGGAGATCCGGCAGCTGGCCGATGAAATGCTGCGCCTGGTCTACCCGGTGGCGCCCCATCTGTTCCGTACCGCCGGCCCCGGCTGCCTGGAAGGCCCCTGCCCCGAGGGCAAGATGTGCTGCGGCCATCCTGCTGCCGTGCGGGATAAATACCAGGCCCTGCGCGAAGGCGGTGCAGAGGTATGACGACAGAGGGAACCCGGGGCCGCCTGCTGGTGATTGACGGCCTGGACGGCAGCGGCAAGGCCACCCAGGCCCGGCTGCTGGCCCAGCATCTGACCGCCCAGGGGCGGCAGGTGCGCCAGATCAGTTTCCCCAACTATGCCAGCGATTCCTCGGCCCTGGTGCGGATGTACCTGGCGGGACAATTCGGGGACAAGCCCGACGACGTCAACGCCTACGCCGCTTCCAGCTTTTTCGCCGTGGACCGCTATGCCAGCTATAAGACCGACTGGGGCACGTTTTATCAGGAGGGCGGCATCGTCATTGCCGACCGCTATACCACCTCCAATGGGGCCCATCAGTGCTCCAAGCTGCCCCCCGAGGCCTGGGACGCCTATCTGGACTGGCTGTTTACATACGAATACAAACTTCTGGGCCTGCCTGCGCCGGATGCGGTGATTTACCTGCGGGTGGACCCTGCGGTCAGCCAGCAGCTGATGACCAGCCGCTACCACGGCGACGAGAGCAAAAAGGATATTCAGGAACGGGACCTGGAATATCTGGAGCGGAGCCGCCGCGCCGCCGAATACTGCGCCCAAAAGCTGGGCTGGCAGACGGTGGAGTGCACCGAGGCGGGCCGGATGCGGACGGTGGAGGATATCGGCCGGCAGGTTCTGGCCCTGGCGGAGGCTGTGCTGGAATAAACGAAAAACCGAAGAATTTGCAATAAAATCAAGAAAAAGGGGGTATCTTAAAGATGTTTCGGCTGATGGAGCCGTCGGATTGGGCGGCTGTGAAAGAGCTTTGGGCTGCCCAGTGGGATGAGCCCGCCGACCAGGCCGAAAAGGCAGTCCGGCAGTTTGCCGGGGAAGAGAACACCTACCTGGCGGAGGAGAACGGTGTGCTGCAGGCGCTGGTCCTGGCAGTCCCGGTCACTTTGCAGGGGCGGCGGGGCTGCTACCTCTATGGCCTGTGCAGCCGGGATGACAACGACGCCGCTGGCCTGGTGGACTATGTGTTCAGCCAGAAAAGCCGGCAGGGCGCCGACTTTGTGGTGACGGTGCCCTCGGGCCCCCAGCGTTCGGCCTTTTATGCCGCCCGCGGTTTCAGCTGGGCCTTTGGCCTGCGCTGCCTCACCCGGGAGGTCCGCCGCAATCTGTGGAGCCAGGCGGACTTTGACGCCGTCACGGCCAAAAAGCTCTGTGAGCTGCGCCGGCAATACTGCCCCGACAGCGTGGAGGTGGACCCCGCCCGGATGACGGTGG
Organism: Faecalibacterium sp. An77; assembly: GCF_002161315.1. NCBI lineage: Bacteria > Bacillati > Bacillota > Clostridia > Eubacteriales > Oscillospiraceae > Faecalibacterium > Faecalibacterium sp. An77. The sequence continues at coordinate 44,355 of NZ_NFHK01000014.1, read as the reverse complement.
TGCTGGGAGAACTGTATGCCCGCGGCATCACCATCGTCTCCAATGACCACGGCTATGGCCTGTATTTCCGCAGGGAGGACACCCTCTTTTTTGTGGAGCTGATGGCCGACGATGACCGCGCCGCCGAAGTGCTGATGGAAGCCGCCCGCCAGAAGGAAGTGGTGGTGGAGAAAGCGGTGATTACCGTGGGCGCCGCCCAGCCCCTGTTTCTGGGGGAGGGCACGCGGCAGGAATACGGCATGATCCGGTTTGCCTGCGCCCCCTTTGACGTGAGCGGCAGCTATATGCGGCTGATGATGGAAAAGTAAGGCGGGCCCCTCCGGGCCCGGTTCCGGCCTGGCCGGACCTGCACAAGGAAGGAAAACGTTGTATGAAGGACGCGAAAACGAGCAAGCATTCTGCCCCGCACCCCAAAAAGCACACCCTGCGCCGGGTGATTCTGGTCCTGCTGCTGGTTCTGGTGCTGGCGGCGGGGGCGGTGGCCCTGCTGTTCCGCCGGGAAATCACCGGCGGCGGTGCCTCCGGCCAGACCGTCACCGTCACGGTGGATCAGGGCAGCGGTGTGGCCGCCATTGCCCGCAACCTGAAGCAGGCCGGCGTCATCCGCTTTCCGCGGCTGTTCCGCTGGTATGTGGGCCGGCAGGGCGCTGCCTCCAAACTGCAGTACGGCACCTTTGAGCTGGAGCAGGGCGCGTCCTACGACGAACTCATTCAGGCCCTGTCGGTGTACGCGGCCGCCGAGTCCACCCGTCTAACCTTCCCTGAGGGCACCACCGCCATCGCCATTGCACAGCAGATGGAAAAGGCGGGCCTGTGCACCGCGGAGGAATTCCTCACCGAGGCCAACGAGGGCGATTTCAGTGAGTACCGCTTCTGGCAGTATGTCCCCAGCGATGAGGAGGCCCCCGGCCGGTTCATGAAGTGCGAGGGCTATCTGTTCCCCGACACCTATGAATTCCTCAACGACGGCACCGTCCACGACTATGTGGCCACCTTCTACGCCCGGTTTGATCAGATGATTACCGACGAGATCTACGCCAGCCTGGAGGAACAGGGGATGACCCTGCATCAGCTCGTCACCCTGGCGTCCTTCGTCCAGGAGGAGGCCGGCAACGACCAGGACAGCAACGTGGCCCAGGTGTTCCGCAACCGCCTGGCGGAGGGCTCGCCCTATCCGCGGCTGGAGAGCAACGTCTCCAGCTATATCCAGAGCGACGAGGACAACAACTACCTGTGGAACTGGGTGGCCCCCTGGTATGGGGGCTGGGACGCCATTCCCCAGGAGATCATCGACGCCTACGACACCTACAGCCGCAGCGGACTGCCGGCGGGTCCGGTGTCCAACCCCGGCCTGGAAGCCATCCGGGCTGCCCTGAACCCCCAGCCGGATGAGGAGGCCAAAGACGCCTATTTCTTTGTCACCGACCTGACCGGTCACTATTATTACGCCAAAACCCTGGCTGAACATCAGGCCAACGTCAAGACCGCGCGCCAAGTCAACGCCGGCCTGTGAGATGGAACAATCAGAGAGGAACCGTTTTATGCTTGAGATTCCTGAGCTGCTGGCCCCTGCGGGGGACCTGGAGCGGCTGCGCTATGCGGTCTGCTATGGAGCAGACGCCGTGTACTGCGCCCTGCCCGAATTCGGGATGCGGTCTGCACCCGCCAACTTTACCCCCGAGGAGCTGGCCGACGGCGTGATTTACGCCCACGCCCGGGGCCGCAAGGTCTATCTGACCCTGAACACCCTGCCCACCAATGAGGAGGCCGACCGACTCCCCGACGCCATCCGTCAGGCGGCCGCCGCCGGTGTGGACGCTTTTATTGTGGCGGACCTGGGGGTGCTGGACGCCTGCAAGACCTACGCCCCTGACATTGACGTCCATATGTCCACCCAGACCGGCATCACCAACTATGCCTCGGCCATTGCCTGTCACAAGATGGGAGCCAAGCGGGTGGTGCTGGCCCGGGAGCTGAGCCTCACCGATATCGCCGTCATCCGGGACAAGACCCCGCCCGAGCTGGAGCTGGAAGCCTTTGTCCACGGCGCCATGTGCATGAGCGTGTCGGGCCGGTGCCTGCTGTCCAATTACCTCACCGGCCGGGATGCCAACCGGGGCCAGTGCGCCCAGCCCTGCCGCTGGAAATACTACCTCACCGAAGAAACCCGCCCCGGCCAGCTCTACGAAATTGGGGAAGGGGAGGGCGGCAGCTATATCCTGAACGCCAACGACCTGTGCACCGCCCCCTTCCTGGATCTGATCTGCAAGGCCGGCGTGGACAGCCTCAAGATTGAGGGCCGGGCCAAGACCTTCTACTATGTGGCCAGCGTGACGGCGGCCTACCGGCGGGCGCTGGACCAGTACCTGGCTGACCCCTTCGCCGAGGACTTCGACCTGGCCCCGGAGGTGTTCACCGAGCTGACCCGCACCAGTCACCGGCCCTATTCCCCCGGCTTCTACTTTGGCGCCGACAAGGCCCATCAGAATACGTCCAGCGCCGCCTACATCCGGGAATGGGAGTTTGTGGGCACGGTGGACGGCTGGGAAAACGGCGTTGCCTCCTGCCAGCAGCGGGGCAAGTGGTCTCTGGGTGACACCATCGAGGCCCTGACGCCCGACGGTTCCAGCATCCCCCTGACCCCCGCCTGGATTCGCAACGAGGCAGGGGAGGAGGTCACCTCCACCCCCCACGCCATGGAAAAGTACACCATCCCCACCCCCGAGCTGCCTCCCATGAGCCTGCTGCGCCGGCGCACCGCCGAGGGTTAACGATTCCAATACATGAAAAAACAAGCTGCCCCGCTCTCCCGGAACCAGTCCGGAAGGGCGGGGCAGCTCGCTGTATAAGGAGAAAGAAAATGACGTTTTAGAGGCTGTCCAGAGCCTGACGGGCGCGGCGGACCGCTTCAGGGTCGGTCTGCCACAGCTCAAATTCCTCAAAGCCCGGCAGGCCCATGGGCACGCCCGGCCGCCGGAAGATCATCCGGCTGGGAATGGTCTTTTTGCCCGACAGATGGTAGGACAGGATGCCGGTTTCCCGGGCCAGCAGGGGAATGTTGTCAGCGTGGACGCCCGACCCGGCCAGAATCTCAATCCGTCCGGCGGCCTGCTGCTGCATCCGGGCCAGAAGCGCCCGGCCGGTATAGGCATCGGCGGCCTGGCCGCTGGTGAGGATGGTGTCCAGGCCCAGGGCGCAGGCTGCTTCCAGGCAGGCCGAAGCGTCCTGACAGACGTCGAAGGCCCGGTGCAGGGCCAGAGCCACCGGCCGGCCCTCGGCGGCCCGGCGGGCGGCGGCGCAGATCCGCTCCATGGCGGGGACATTCAGCGCGCCCTCGGGGGTCAGTACCCCGGTGACGATGCCGTCCGCCCCGGCCCGAACCAGCTCGGCGGCCAGCTCTTCCATCTGGGCCAGCTCCCAGTCGTCGTAGCAGAAATCCCCGGCCCGGGGCCGCAGCAGGGCCCGCACCGGCAGGCCGGTCTCGGCCTTGACCTGGCGCACCAGGGCCAGACTGGGGGTGGTGCCGCCGATGGACAGGTCGGCGCAGAGTTCCAGGCGGTCGGCTCCGCCCTCCCGGGCGGCCCGGGCGCTGGCAGTGCTGTCCACACAGATTTCCAGAACTTTACGGGACATATGGGTCCTCCTTGGGATAGGATAGGCGCCCGCCGGCCCGAATATGCAGCCGGCGGGGCCAAATCTTGTTCAGGGGGCAGAAAACTCAGCGGACGCTCTCCAGGAAGCGCACGAAGCCGGCCTGGCCAGCCTCATCCCGCTTGTAGACGCCGGCGTCGGCCAGAACCTCGGCGAACACATGGCCGATCTCCTCCTCCACGATGGCGTGGACGTTGTCGGCGTTCAGGTCGGGGTGCTTGGCCAGCAGTTCACCGGCCCACTCGGCGTGCTTCTGGATGGCTTCGCCGTACTGGTCCACCGGGGTCCGGTTGACCAGAGCGGTCTCCAGCTCGGCGATTTCGCCCTTCAGACGGCTGGGCAGAACGGCCAGGCCCATGACCTCGATCAGGCCGATGTTTTCCTTCTTGATGTGGTGGAGCTTGGCGTGGGGATGGAACACACCCAGAGGATGCTCGGGGGTGGTGATGTTGTTGCGCAGCACCAGATCCAGCTGGAACTTGCCGTCCCGCATCCGGGCGATGGGGGTGATGGTGTTGTGGGGCTCGCCGTCGGTCTCGGCAAAGACAAAGCAGCTTTCGTCCGAGTAGCCGCGCCATGCCGCCAGAATCTTGTCGGCCAGGTCCACCAGCTTCTCGTCGTCGGCGCAGGTCAGGCGGATGCAGCTCATGGGCCAGCGGACAATGCCTGCCTCCACGTCCTCATAGCCGGGGAAGGTCCAGGTCTTTTCGATGGGAGCCTTGGCCATGGCGAACTCATAGCAGCCGCCCTGGAAGTGGTCGTGGCTCAGGATGCTGCCGCCCACGATGGGCAGGTCGGCGTTGCTGCCCACAAAGTAGTGGGGGAACTGGGCCACAAAGTCCAGCAGCTTGCGGAAGGTGGCCCGCTCGATCTTCATGGGGGTGTGCTCGCTGTTGAAGACGATGCAGTGCTCGTTGTAGTAGACGTAGGGGCTGTACTGCAGGTTCCAGTCGCTGTCGTTGATGGTGATGGGGATGATGCGGTGATTTTCACGGGCGGGATGGTTCATCCGGCCGGCATAACCCTCGTTTTCACGGCAGAGCTGGCACTTGGGGTAGGCGCTCTGGGGGGCCAGCTTGGCGGCGGCGATGGCCTTGGGGTCCTTTTCCGGCTTGGACAGGTTGATGGTGATGTCCAGGTCGCCGTAGGGGGTCTTGGTGACCCACTTCATGTCCTTCTTGATGCGGTAGCGGCGGATGTAGTCGGTGTCCTGGCTGAAGGCGTAGAACCAGTCGGTGGCAGCCTTGGGGCTTTCTTCCTCGTACTTCTCCCAGAAGTTGGCCCGGACGATGCTGGGCCGCGGGGTCAGAACGCCCATCAGCTTGGTGTCGAACAGGTCCCGTGCCACCGAGTTGTCCTCGCAGATGCCGCGGGCCACCGCGTCGTCCACCAGGGCGGTGAGGATGGACTCCAGGTCGATGTAGTAGCAGTCGCCCTCGGGCTCCTCAAAGCTGTCCAGCTGCATGGTCATCAGGAGCTGGTTGCGGATGTAGATTTCGTCGTCGGGCAGGATCAGCCCGGTGTCCAGCCCGTAGTTGACGAGCTGCTGAATTGCATTGTAAATCACAGTACAGCGCCTCCTTCAGGACGGATGGAAAGAACGTGGCAGCGGCCCTGGCCGATGATGGCCTCGATGCCGGCTTTGAAGGTGTCCAGTTTGTCCAGGGGGACAAAGGCCTGGACGGTGCCTGCGAATCCGCCGCCGTGGACACGGACGGCGCCCTCGCCGGCCAGCAGATGCTTGGCGGCGGCGATGGTGACGGCCACCTCCTGGTGGGCGGTGTAGCCTGCGGGGATGACGTTCTGCAGGTACTCCCAGCTGCTGCGGCCCGACTCGTTCACCAGGCTCAGGAAGGTCTCAAAGTCGCCGGACCGGAGGGCGGCCACCTGACGGGCCACGCGGTCGTTGTCGGCGTAGATGTGGAAGGCACGCAGGACGGCGCGGTCACCGCAGGCAGCGCGGCAGGCGGGAATGTTGGCCAGGAAGGTCTCAAAGGGGACGTCTCGCAGCACTTCGCCGCCGCAGACCTTGGCCACGCCACGGCAGTCGGCGGGGATGGCGGCGTACTCATCGGTCAGGTCGGCGTGGTCGGCGCCCGAATCCAGGATGCACAGAGCCAGGCCGGCCTTGGAAAAGTCCACGTCCACCGGCTCCACCACCGGGTTGGCGGGATCGGCAAAGTCGATGGTGATGATGTTGCCCACGCTGGAAGCCATCTGGTCCATCAGGCCGCAGGGCTTGCCGAAGTAGACGTTCTCAGCCCACTGGCCGATCTGGGCGATGGCGATGGGGGAGACCTTCTCCTCCATGAACAGCTCATTCAGGATGGTGCCGATCAGCACCTCAAAGGCGGCACTGGAGGAAACGCCGCTGCCCTTGGGCACGTTGGAGGTGACATACACGTCCAGGCCCGACAGCTTGGCGCCCCGCTGGGCAAAGGCTGCGCACTCGCCCCGCAGGATGGCGGCGCTGGTGTTCTCCTCTTCCTTGCGGGCTTCCAGGTCGTTTAGGGCGATGGTGCACAGAGGATAGCCCTCGCTCTGGACCCGCAGTTCGCCCCGGTCGTTGGGGCCGGCGGCGGCGATCATGTCGATGTTGACGCTGCCCGCCAGCACACGGCCGTGCTGGTGGTCGGTGTGGTTGCCGCCGATCTCGGTGCGGCCCGGCGCACTGAACAGCGCTGCGGCGCTGTGGGGACCAAACGCTGCCTCCAGACCGTCCAGGGCGGCGGCGTAGCGGGCAGCCTGGGGCGCGGTCTCACTGGGCGCGCAGCAGTAGAGGGAGGCCAGCCGGGCGGCGTGGACACCGTCCGCCAGCTCCTGCTTCCAAATACGGACATCCTTCATTCTCGTTTCCTCCTTATACAGTGCAGGGGGCCTGTTGTCCGCGGCCCCGGCGGTTTTCGTACAATTTAATAATAAAGAATTTGGACGCAAAATAACATGTATTATTGTTGCGTTTTGATGAAAAGTTGCAGAAAAACCATGTCCTGGCATTCGAGAAGGTTTTCACAAAAAAATTCTGACCTCAAAAAAGCTTTTAGCGCCTTCGTCAAATGCGGCCGGCGGCAGGACGGCCCTATGTTGGATACAGCCCTGCGGCCGGGGCCGGACGGTGATATATTTTATATGGAGAAAAGCGACGGAATAAAAAATCCGCCGCAGCGCACAGAGCGCCGCGGCGGAGCAAACCGTTTTAAGGATTGGGAAAAGAATCAGCTTCGCTCCGGGCCGCACGGAGGGCCGGGAGCGCAAAGGAAAATACAGCACAAAGGCACACACAACCAGGGGCAGCGAAAAAACTCACTGTCCAGGGAAGGAATGCTTGTCCAGGCACAAAATGGGCGGGCGTTACAGCTGCTCAAAGAGATCGAACATACCGCCGACCAGTTCCTGGCTCAGATTGAAGACAGCGCGCACTGCGGTGAACAGCAGGGCGGGCACAAAGGTAAAGGAGATCGCAAAGACCGAGGATCCACGGTAAAAGTCGGTCAGATGCAGGCTGTCAAGGAAGTCGACAAGTGCATCTCGAACCGGGCCGCCGCCTTGGATCGTACGCTGCTCGGACGGAGTGATCTCTGCATAGTGTGCGGGCATGCGAAGATTCTGCATAGGAAAGCTCCTTTCTGTTGGAATGGGGTGGCAGGCACCGCCTGCCATGGGTTAAAGGTTAGAGGCAGTTATTACGCTGCGGCGGGCAGAGCACCCTGACTCTCAGCGGTGGCAGGAGTAAAGAACGCATCCTGGAAGGCCTTGATGAGGGGATCGATCAGAGCAGTGTAATAATAGGATGCCATGCTCAGACCATAGATACCGCCCAGCAGGCTGGCCACGCCCAGAAAAGCCCACTGAGAGCCATTCAGGGAGGAGAAGAAGTCCTTCATGAGCTTGTTGCCGGTGGTGGTCGTGGTGCCGACGAAGGCATTGGCCACCATCGAGACACCGGCGGTAAAGAACGAGCCGCCGATGAACATCAGGCCGTTGACCAGCACATTGACGCCGAACTGAATCAGCTGTTCCTGGGTGATGTTAAAGAGTGCACCACCGTCCAGATAGACCATCTCTTCCTGCGGGACAAGCGCATAGTGGGCGGGCATGGCGATCACACCCGATGAAGTTGTATATTCCATAAGTAGGGCTCCTTTCAAGGTTGGCCCCCGCAGCGGTTCGCGGGAACTGAGTTACCTGAATTATAGCATATTCATCAAAAAACAACAAGGCATCGCAGAGCTTGGTTTGGACAGGCTTTGTGAGGTTGTTGTGAAAAACACAAGCCAAAAACAACGTTCCTGCGAACATCAACTGCAAAACATGCCCAAAACAACCCGCGAAAAAATGTTCCTTTGCAATCTTTTTGCACAAAAAGAAAAGAGCCAGCCCGGACGCGCTTTTTGGCGGTCGAGACCAATTTTTGCCTTTGCAGACGGAAACCGCCGCACAGCTCCCGGAGGAACCGTGCGGCGGTTTCACATGCGCAAAATAAGGAGAAAGAAATAGAAGAAATCAGGGGAGGTTAGGTTGCAGCCGGGGCCCGGTCGTACAGGCTGGTGAGCCCGGCGATGGTGTGGGCCAGATCCTGGGTCAGGACGGCGGCATCCAGCCGCCACTGCCAGTTCCCGCCCTGGGTGCTGGGGGTGTTGATGCGGGCCTCGGGGCCCAGATGGAGCCAGTCGGCCATGGGGATGACCGCCAGCGCTGACACGCTGGACAGACAGGCGCAGATCATGGCGTCAGTGAGATCCTCGGGGGTGCAGCGCAGATACCGGCAGGCGTAGTCGATGTCCTCGGGGCTGGCGGACTGCTGCCAGCCCTGGGTGGTGATGTTGTCGTGGGTGCCGGTGTAGACCACGCTGTTGGCGGTGTAGGTGTAGGGGAGGTAGTTGCCCGGCTCCCGGCTGTCAAAGGCAAACTGCATGATCTTCATGCCGGGGCAGCCGCTGGCAGCCAGCAGGGCTTTCACCTCGTCGGTCAGATAGCCCAGGTCCTCGGCGATGACGGCGTCCCGGCCCACGGCCTGGTGCATGGCGTCGATGAAAGCTAGGCCCGGGCCCTTGACCCATTCGCCGCCGTGGGCGGTGGTGTTGCCCGCCGGAATGGAGAAGTAGCTCTCAAACCCGCGGAAGTGGTCGATCCGCACCAGGTCGTAGATGGAGGTGGCGTGGCGCATCCGGCGCTTCCACCAGGCGAAGTCCTCGGCGGCGTGGCGTGGCCAGTCGTAGAGGGGATTGCCCCACAGCTGGCCGTCGGCCGCAAAGGAATCGGGGGGACAGCCGGCCACCCGGGTCAAATGAACCTGACCGTCGGTCTGGAACAGCTCGGGCCGGGTCCACAGGTCGCTGGAATCGGGGCTGACATAGATGGGGATATCTCCGATGAGCCGGATGCCCTTGCGGTTGGCGTAGGCCTTGAGGGCGCCCCACTGGTGATAGAAGAAGAACTGAACCGCCTTGTAGTAGTCGCAGCGATCGGCCAGCCGGGCCTGGGCTGCGGCGATGGCGTCGGGCTGGCGGCACCGCAAATCATCGGGCCAGTCGGCCAGACCGGCCTGACCCTGTTCCTCTTTGATGGCCATGAACAGGGCGTAGTCCTCCAGCCAGGAGGCCTGTTCCTCACAGAAACGCTGGTATGCAGGGGAGGGGGCAGCCAGGAGCCGTTGGGCGGCCCGGGCCAGAATGAGGGGACGCTGGTTGTACAGGGCCCCGTACTGGATGGGCCCCACCTCCTCGGCGGGGGGAAGCTCTTCCGCGGTCAGAAGCCCCTGCTGGGCCAGCAGGCCGAAGTCGATGAAGTAGGGGTTCCCGGCAAAGGCGGAAAAACTCTGGTACGGGCTGTCCCCGTAGCCGGTGGGGCCGATGGGGAGAATCTGCCAAAAGGTTTGTTTTGCCTCGGCGAGGAAATCCACGAACCGGTAAGCCTCATGGCCCAGCGTGCCGATGCCATAGGGACCGGGCAGACTGAATACCGGCATCAGGATGCCGCTTGCACGCATGAAAACTCCTCCTTAACCCTTGACGGCGCCGGCGATGACGCCCTCGATGATGTATTTCTGGCAGGCCACATACAGGATGATGATGGGGACAATGGCGATGATGATGCAGGCCATCATGGGAGCCAGCTCCACGCGGCCGTAGCCGCCGCGGAAGTACTGGATGGCCATGGGGATGGTGCGGTATTTCTTGATGTCCAGCACCAGGGTGGGCAGCAGGTAGTCGTTCCAGACCCACATGGTTTCCAGAATGGCGGTGGAGATCATGGTGGGCTTGAGGATGGGGAACACGATCTTGAAGAACAGCTGAATGGGGTTGCAGCCGTCGATCATGGCCGATTCCTCGATTTCGATGGGAACGCTCTTCATAAAGCCGGTGAACATAAAGACCGCCAGGCCGGCGCCGAAGCCCAGATAGATGATGCAGATGTTCCAGGGGGTGTTGAGCTTGAGGGTGTCGGCGGTCTTGGACAGGGTGAACATGACCATCTGGAAGGGAACCACCATCGAAAAGACGATCAGCAGGTTCATGCCCTTGGACAGGGCGTTGTGAACGCGGGTCAGATACCAGCCGCACATGGAGCAGCACAGCAGGATCAGAAAGACGCTGGTGACGGTGATGACCAGGCTGTACAGGAAGCTGGACAGGAAGTTCATCTTGACGATGCCGTAGATGTAGTTGCCCAGACCGGCGAAGTTCTCAGCGGTGGGCAGGGCAAAGACGGTGGATGTGGTAAAGGTGCCCTCCACCTTCAGGCTGTTGATGAAGATCAGGACGATGGGATAGACCCACAGCAGGCAGAGGATCACCATGATGGCCGTCAGGATGTTGTTGGACAGGCGTTTGGTCTTGGACATCAGGACTGCACCTCCTTCGAACGGGTAAAGCGGAGCTGAATCAGGGAGATGGCCACCACGATCAGGAAGAAGACCACGGCCTTGGCCTGGCCGATGCCCTTCCACTGGGCGCCGCTGCGGCCGTAGAAGGTGGAGTAGATGTTCAGGGCCAGCATCTCGCTCAGGTTGGAGGGCTCGCCGCCGGTCAATGCCACGTTCTGGTCGAACAGCTTGAAGCTGTTGGTGAGGGTCAGGAAGGTGCAGATGGTGATGCTGGGCATCACCAGGGGAACCTTGATCTTAAAGAGGATTTCCCGGCCGGTGGCGCCGTCGATCTTGGCGGCCTCAATCAGGTCGTTGGGCACGCTCTGGAGGCCGGCGATGTAAATAATCATCATATAGCCGATCTGCTGCCAGCACATCAGGATCACCAGGCCGATGAAGCCGTAGTGTTCGTCCAGAGCCAGCAGGGGCTTGCCCAGGTTGGCCAGGATGCCGTTGAGCAGAATCTGCCAGATGTAGCCCAGCAGGATGCCGCCGATCAGGTTGGGCATGAAGTAGACGGTGCGGAACAGGTTGGTGCCGCGGATGCCCCGGGTCAGGACCAGAGCGATGGCGAAAGCAAAGACGTTGATGAAGACGGTGGACACCACAGTGAAAGCTGCGGTGAACCAGAAGGCGTGGATGAAAGTGGAGTCCTTAAAGACCTGGATGTAGTTGTCGAAGCCCACAAAGGTGGTCTTGGACACGGTGGTGAACCGCTGGAAGGAAAGGTAAATGCCCCAGATGAACGGCCAGATAAAGCCGATGATAAAGGCCAGCAGGGTGGGCAGGACAAAAACCGGCCAGTATTTGCTGATGGTTTTCTGCATGGATGATACCTCCTGGTACAGATGAAAGGGTGCAGGGACGCAAAAAGCAGGGGCGGGCCTGCTGCTGCCCGCCCCTGCCGATGGTCCTTGCTGTCACAGCGGGCAGCCGGAGAAGGATCAGCCGTTGGCCAGCTGATACTCGGTGGCCCAGTTGTCCACGAAGGCGCTGACCACGTCGTCCCAGGTGCCGGTGCCGGCTGCGTAAGCAGTCAGAGCGCTGCCCAGCATGTTCTTCCACTCCTCGGAAGGCATGGTGGAGAAGCACCAGTCAACGGGGGTCTTGCCAGCGGCGACGTATTCGTCCGAGATGGCGTTCAGGGGGTTGGTGGGAGCCTTTGCGCTCTTGAAGGGGATGACAAAGCCCATGTCGTCGGCCATGGCGGCGGTGCCTTCCTCGCTGGAGACACACCAGTGGATGAAGTCCAGAGTGGCCTGGATGTCTTCCTCAGAGGAATTGTTGTTGACGCACCAGAAGTTCTCCGAACCGGTGCACAGGCCCTGGTTCTCCTCGCCGTCGGCGCCGATGTAGATGGGGATCATGCCCAGATTGTCGTCGCCCAGATCCTTGATGTCGGTGTAGGCCCAGGTGCCGTTCTGATAGAAGACAGCCTGTTTGTTGACGAACTCAGCCACAGCGTCGTTGCCGGTCTTGCTGGCCAGGACAGTGGGGTCACAGGTGGAGTCGGTGATGTACAGATCGAAAATCTGCTTGTAGTTGTCCAGATAGGTGCCCTTGATGGCGTCGGTGGAGGAGATGCCGTCGGCCTTGTACTCATAATAGATGGGCAGGTTGGCCAGATGGGTCTTGTAGCGCCAGTCGGAGGAAGCGTCCATGCCGGCGGAGGTGAAAGCGCCCTGGATGCCCAGCTCGTCCTTGCGGGCCTGGATGTCGTCGGCCACAGCCTTCAGGGTGTCAAAGCTGGTGATGTCGTCCTGAGTGTAGCCGGCGGCGGTCAGCAGCTCTTTGTTGTAGATGATGCCGTAGGTCTCGATGACGTAGGCGATGCCGGCCACGGCGTCGCCGTCCTTCAGGGCGAAGGAATCGCTGGTCAGCTCGCTGTACAGAGCCGAGCCGGACAGATCGTAGCAGTAGTCCTTCCAGTTGGCCAGACCCACGGGGCCGTTGACCTGGAACAGGGTGGGAGCCTCGCTCTTCTCCATCTCGCTCATCAGGGTGGTCTCGTACTGGTTGGCGGCGGCGGTCACGACGGTGACGGGCACGCCGGTGGACTCGGTGTACTTGGCGGCCAGGTTCTGCCAGGCCTCATCCTGCTCGGGCTTGAAGTTCAGATAGTAGACCTTGCCGCTGGCAGCAGGAACGGTGGAACCAGCGGTGCTGGAACCGGTGGAAGCGGCGGTGGAACTGCTGGAAGAACCGCAGGCGGCCAGAACACCGGCAGCGGATACAGCGCCGGCGGCCTTCAGGAAGTTGCGGCGGGAAATCATCTTTTTCATAGTTCTTCTCCTTCGTCATATCGTGTGAAAGGTGTGTATGTCCGTTCTGCCCAACCCGGGCAGAAAAGAGTCGAAATCATACGGCGGAACCGCCGCGGGGCGGGCGAACGCTTTCGCCCTCCTGAATGGTGGGGGCCAGAATCACCGTCTGGGCTGGGGTGCCGTGCTCGATCTGGCGGATCAGCAGCTCCACGCACCGCAGTGCCAGCTCGCCGGTGGGCTGCACCATGGAGGCCAGAGCCGGCACGCAGTACCGGGACATGGAGATGCCGTCGAAGCCGATCACCGAGATGTCGTCGGGCACCTTGTACCCGGCGCTGGCCAGAGCGCGGATGACGCCGATGGCAATAACGTCGCTCATGGCAAAGACGGCGGTGAACTGGGCCCGGCGGGCCAGCAGCCCGTTCATGGTGTTGTAGGCCGACTCAAAGCTGTAGTTGGACAGGCCGTACAGCCGGGGGTCCAGGGTGAGGCCGTTGTCCTCCATGGCCTGCTGTGCGCCCAGTCGGCGCATCTTGCTGGGATGGCTGGAAAGCGGTCCGCCGATGACACAGATTTTCCGGTGTCCCTGGGCGATGAGGTAGGTGACGGCCTGATAGGCAGCCGCCTGGTCGTCCACACCCACCATGGACAGGTTGGGGAAGTTCAGCTCATCCGACACCACCGTGGCCAGAACGGCCGGGATGGTGATGGAATCAAAGCTCTGGCGGAAATTATCCACGTTGCCGCCCAGGAAAATCATGCCCTTGGGCTTGATTTCCCGGAGGATTTTCTCGGCGGCCTCCATCTCGTTGGCGTTTTCATCCAGATAGGAGACGATGCCGCTGTAGCCGTACAGCCCCACCACCTGCTGCAGGTGGACCAGAAAGTCGGCAAAAAACATGTTCTGGGTGCCCTTGACCACAAAGACCACGCTGCGGGACTGCTGGATTTTCAGCTGGCGGGCGTTGGTGTTGGGCACGAAGCCCACCTCCCGCATGATTCGCAGCACGTGCTCCTTGGTTTCGGGGCGGACGTCGGGGCGGTCGTTGATGACCCGGGAAATGGTGCTGACCGAGCAGCCGCTGATCCGGGCGATGTCCTTGATCGTCATGTGCAGCAGCTCCTTCCTCCGGTCGGCGTTGGTTTTGTTTGCGGGATCGTTTACGGAAACGTTACCGACAAGCTTATTATGGCACACATGCCCAAAAAATGCAAGAACACACTGAAAAGTTTGTGAATATCATTCCATGGCGCAGATGGTTTTTGTGCAGTTTGAAATGACGTAAACGCAGGAAGCCCGGAAATTGCGAAAATTCCCGGTAATTATGTGAAAATTTCAGTTCGCGCCAGCTGTGTGCCTTGTACACAACGATACTGTGTGAAATTTTGAGAGCGCATCGGAGCACTCTCCCCGGGCCTCCGGTGCCCTTCCCGGAACCGGCAAAAAGGCCGGTCCGTGGCAGGGGCTTGCCTGACTAAAGGCTTGGTGGTATACTGTCCCCAGCGGACAGTGTGGCCCCTGCGGCGCGCTGTCTTTTTTGATTGGAAAGGGAAGGTGTTCTGGTATGAAAAAGCCCGTCATTGGCCTTGTGCCCATTGTGGACCCGGCGCAGAACCGCTATGGGATGACGCCGGCCTATTGCAAAGCGGTGGAGGGGGCAGGGGGCCTGCCCCTGATGCTGCCGCTGACGGCGGATTCGGACGACCTGGCCCAGCTGGTGGAGCTGTGCGATGGCATTCTGTTCACCGGCGGGCCGGATATCCACCCTGCCCGCTATGGCGAGGAGACGCTGCCCGCCTGCGGCACGATTGTCCCCGAGCGGGACGCTATGGAGGATGCCCTGCTTCAGGCGGCGCTGGCGGCGGACAAGCCGGTGCTGGGCATCTGCCGGGGAATTCAGGTCCTCAATGTGTCTCTGGGCGGCACCCTCTGGCAGGATCTGCCCAGCCAGTACGGCGAGACTGTCGGCCACAGCCAGCCGGAGCCCTATGACCAGCCCTGCCATGCTGTGACAGTGCTGGCAGATACCCCGCTGGCGGCCCTTCTGGGAGAAGGGGAGATCGCTGTCACCAGCCGCCATCATCAGGCCATCAAGGAGCTGGCAGGGCCCCTGCGGGCCATGGCCGCTTCGCCGGACGGACTAGTGGAAGCGGTCTGGATGCCGGGCAAACGGTTTGTCTGGGGTGTTCAGTGGCACCCCGAGAGCATCTTCTCCACCAGCCCGGAGAGCCAGAAGCTGTTCGCCGCCTTTGTGGAGCAGTGCAGATAAGGAGAAGGTATGGAAGCGCGTCCGTTGACCCTGCGGGACAAGCAAACGGTTTGCGGCTGGCACTATCCGGGCCGGTACGCCGTCTATGACCTGCCCTCCTGGGAGGAGATGGCCCGCCGGCAGATGGGGTTTGCCGACCCGGCCCAAGACTCGAACTACTATGGTTTCTGGGAGGGGGACGCCCTGGTGGGCTATGTGAACCTGCGCCCGGAAGAGGGCGGGGTTTTGGTGGGCATCGGCGTGGACCCTGCCCGCTGCGGCCAGGGTCTGGGCCGCCGGATGCTCCGGCAGGCCGTTCAGATGGCAGCGCAGCGCTGGCCCGACAAGAGGCCCTGTCTGGTGGTCCGCACCTGGAACAGGCGGGCGGTCCGCTGCTATCAGGCGGCGGGGTTCCAGGTGGAAGGAGAGCCCTTCCGCCTGATCACCCCGGCAGGGGAAGGGGAATTTTATCGGATGACCTGGAATCCCCCGCAGGAATAACCCCGCAGCACAGCAAAAAGGAAAAGCCGAAGGGCGGCCCTGGAAAGGACCGCTCTTCGGCTTTTGGCTTAGAGTTGAGAACAATGGGGTTCGGCCGGGAACATCAGAACCAGGCCGGAGTCACAGTGGGAACATAGCCGCACAGCTTGGGAATGAACAGGCTGATGTCGGGGATGAAGGTGATGAGCAGCAGGGCCACGATCATGCACAGATAGAAGGGCAGGGTGGCCTTGACGACGGCGCCCATGGGGCGCTTGGCCACCGCCGAACCGATGAACAGGACCGAGCCGACCGGCGGGGTCAGCAGGCCGATGCCGCAGTTGAGCATGACGATGATGCCGAACTGGATGGGGTCGATGCCGATGGAGGTGGCGATGGGCAGCAGGATGGGGGTGGCGATCAGGATGATGGGGGCCATATCCATGATGCAGCCCAGGAACAGCAGGATCAGGTTGATGAGCAGGGCCAGCAGGATCGGGTTATCGGTCACGCTGGTGATGGCGTTGGCCGCCAGATCAGGCACGTGCAGGGTGGTCATGCAGTAGCCGAACACGTTGGAGGTGGCGATTAGGATCAGGACGATGGACAGGGTGTGGACGGCGCTGTCCAGCTCTTTCCAGACGCCCTTGAGGTCGAGGCCCTTGTAGACAAAGAGGGCGACGAACAGGGAGTAGAAGACGGCGATGGCGGCGGACTCGGTGGCAGTGAACCAGCCGGCGGCCACGCCGACCACGACGATGATGATGGCGCCGGCCGCCCAGATGGACTGGCCCAGCTGGCGGATCAGGTTCTTGATGCTGAACTTGTCGCCGCGGGGATAGTTGTTTTTGACGGACAGGATGTAGACGCCCACCATCAGGCTGACGGCCAGGACGCCGCCGGGAAGGTAGCCGGCCAGGAAGAGGCTGCCGACCGAGATGCCGCCGGCGGTGGTGGCGTAGATGACCATGTTGTGGCTCGGGGGCACCAGAATGCCCTCGACCGACGAGGTGATGGTGATGGCGGTGGAGAAGTCGGCGTCATAGCCCTGGTCCACCATCATGGGGATGAGGATGGCGCCGAGGGAGGCGGTGTCGGCCGCGGCCGAGCCCGAAATGCCGCCGAAGAAGTAGGAGTCCAGAACGTTGACCATGCCCAGGCCGCCGCGCATCCAGCCGACGCAGGCGTTGGCCAGCGCGACCAGTTTATCGGACAGGCCGCCCGACCCCATCAGCATACCCATGGTGATAAAGAAGGGGACGGCCATCAGGCTGTAAGAGCTGATGCCCTTGACCATCTGCTGGCAGACGGTGGCCAGGCTCAGGCCCTGATACATCAGGCAGAAGATCGAGGACAGCGCCACCGAATAGGCGATCGGGAAGCGCAGCAGGATCATGACCAGGAACGAGACCAGTAGGATCGCAATAGCGGGTACGTTAACTGCCATATCACACTTCCTCCTTCAGGCAGATGCCGCGGATCTCCTCATAGATGCACTCCAGCTCAAAGACGATCATGGCGATGCCGGCCAGGGGCACCGGGAAGTACATCCAGAAACGGGAAACGTTGGGCATCGAGACATAGGTGCCGCGGGCGCCGATGGTGGTGGCGTACTGCAGGCCGACCACCAGCATGACAATGCCCAGGACCAGAACGGCCACGTCGGCCAGGATGTTCAGGAAGTGGAGCATCGGCTTGGGAATATAGCGGTCGAACGCATCCATCCGGATGTGCTCTTTATGGCGGATGGCGATGGCCGCCGACAGAACGGCCATGTAGCTCATCAGGGTCAGGACGACCTCTTCGGTCCAGGACGGCGAGGTGATAAACGGGATATAGCGGCCCAGTACCGAATAGCCGGTGATGATGATATCCGCGATCAGCAGCAGCTTGCAGATGGTCATGACGATCTTGTCGGTCACGTCGTAGATCGGGCGCAGCTTATCCATGGCTGCAAAGAATGCTTTCATCAGGATTCCCCCCTTTGCTCAAAATACGCGGGGCGGCATTGAACGGGCCGCCCCGCCCGCATCATTTGGGCGCAGGCTCCGGTCAGGCCATGTCGACCAGCTGTTGATACAGGTCCTCCAGGCCCTTGGTGTTGTCGGTGATGACCTGGGCGCAGGCTTCCTGCCACTCGGTCTTGTCGGGGACGTCGACCACGTTGCAGCCCTCGGCTTTCAGCTCTTCCAGGACGCGGTTCTCCTCGTCCTCGGACAGGCTGGCGTTGAACTCCTGAGCGTACTTGCCGGCCTCCATGATGCAGGCCTGCTGGTTGGCGGTCAGCTTGGCCCATGCGTTATCGGTGATGACAACCTGCACAGCGCCCAGGGTGTGGCCGTCCAGGATCAGGTTGTTGGCCACTTCGGGGAAGGCGTTGGACTTGTAGTTGGCGATGGGCTGCTCGGCGCCGTCCACAACGCCGGTCTGCAGCGCGGAGTACAGCTCGTTGAAGGAGACGACGGTGGGGGTGGCGCCCAGACCCTCGACCAGGCCGTTCATGACGGGGTCATTGGAGACGCGCAGCTTCATGCCGGCCAGGTCGGCGATGCCGGCCACCGGATCGACGGTGAAGAAGTGGCGGAAGCCCTCCTCGCCGTAGAAGATGCCGCGGACGGGCAGGCCCAGCTCCTGGGGCTCGTTCAGGAAGTCGGGGGCGAGGTCGGAGTTGGCGAAGTTCCACCAGTGCTCGCGGGAGACAAAGGTATAAGGCAGGCTGAGCAGCATCGACTTCTGGCAGCCGTAGCTGGTCAGCGCGAAAGCCGAGATACGGGACAGGTCGATGGTGTCGCCGCCGGCCAGGATGTTGTCCAGGACGTCGTTTTCCGAGCCGAGCACGCCCGAAGCCTGCAGGTCGATGGTGATGGACCCGCCGGACAGCTCCTCAACCTTCTCCTTGAAAGCGGTAGCAGTCTGGCCGACGATGGTGTCCAGAGGGTTGACCTCAGCGTAAACCAGGGTGACAGCGGGATCGCTGGCGGCTGCAGCAGCGTCGCCGGCAGCTGCCGAGGAAGCAGTGCTGGTGGCCTGGGATGCAGCGGTGGAGCTGCTGGAAGAACCGCAGGCAGCCAGAACGCTGGCGGCGCCCACGATGCCTGCACCCTTCAGAAAGGAGCGGCGGCTGATGGCACGATGCTCAAAATTGGATTTCATAGTTGTTTCCTCCCTTTATGTTTCCTTCTCAGGATGGGAACGGCATTTACAGGTTTTACCGGCTCCCATCACCGCGCAGATGCGCGCGGCGGCCAATCCGGTCAGTGACTTCAATTTAATATTTTTTTCATGAATCTGCAAGGGGTTTGAAAAAATATACTGGTTTTTGAAAGGAATTACGAATACTTTTTGTGCTTGTTTTCTGTTTTTTGGCTCAACTTTTTGTACAAAACAGGAAAACCGGGCTGCCCTTGGGCAACCCGGCTGGTACAATCTTTTTCAGCTTTTCGATCCGGGAAGAACCGCTCAGGCGGCCTCCTGAATCTTGCGGATGATCTTCTCCTGGTCGGCGTATTCCTCGTAGATGGGGGCCGCCGCCTCCCGGAAGCGGCGCAGTTCGGCGTCGGACAGAGAGGTCACCGTCACGCCGGCCTCCCGCATCTTGGCTTCCGACTCGGCCTCGGCCTGTTTCCACAGTTCCCGCTCCAGTAGCCCCGCCTGGCGGGCGCAGTCCTCCACGATGGAAGGGTAGGAGGGGTCCAGGTCGGCCAGCTTCTTCATGGCCTCGGCGCTGGCCAGCATCAGTTCGGGAATGCGGGTGTGGCCGTCCAGCAGCATATACTTGGCCACCTCGTAGTGGCCGGTATAGTCGTAGCTGGGCCAGTTGTTTTCGGCCCCGTCGATGTCCTTCTTGGCCAGGGCGCTGTAGACGTCGTCGTAGGCCAGCCGCACCGGGACCGCCCCCAGATCCTGGATGATCTCCTCCATCAGGCTGGACTCCGCCACCCGGATGTACAGGCCCTTCAGGTCGTCCAGACTGGTTACCGGTTCGTTGGTGTAAAAATGCCGGACGCCCGCGTCAAACCAGGTCAGGGCGGTCAGGCCGATGGAGTCCTGAATGGAGGCCAGAAAGGTTTCCCCGATGGGGCCGTCCAGCACCCGCCACATGTGATCGCTGTCTTTATAGAGGAAGGGGAGCTGCAGGACGTACAGTTCCGGCATGAATTCGCCCAGGGACATGACCGAAATGCGGGAAAAGTCGATGCCGCCGTATTCCATCTGCTCCACCACGCTGTCCTCGCTGCCCAGAACGCCGTTGCTGTAGACCCGGATCTGGACCCGGCCGCCGGTTTTCTCCTCCACCAGATCGGCAAAGGCGTAGGCGGCCTCGGTGGTGGGGTAGCCCTCGGGCTGGTTTTCGGCGTAGCGCAGGATCAGATCAGGCATGTCCTTGGCGTCGGCGGCAGGGTCCGGCGTGGTGATGGCCAGTACCAGGCCAAAGAGAAGGACTGCCGCAATGGCCAGCAGCGCCAAATGCCACCGCCGCATCATGGAGCCTGCTCCTTGTGGCGGCGGGCTGCCTCCCGCCGGTACTGGGTGGGGGTCAGGCCGGTCTTTTTCTTGAAAGCCCGGGCAAAATAGCTGGCGTCCTCATAGCCTACCATGCCGGCCACCTCGGCGGTGGGGCGCAGCGGGTCGGTCAGCAGCTCACAGGCCGCCTGGATGCGCACCTCGGTGAGGTAATCCAGAAAGCCGATGTGCTGATACTTTTTGAACTGGGTGGACAGATAGGCCGGGCTGATGGACAGGATGTCGGCCACGCTGTCCAAGGACAGTTCGTACATGTAGTTCTCCCGCAGGTATTTCTTCACCTGGGCCATCAGCTGGCCCATCTGGGTGTTCTGGACGTCGCTGTCCTCGTCCTCGGGGGTCTGCTCCACCGCCGCCGGCGCCAGATCCGTCAGCCGCCGTTCCACCTCAATCTGGGACAGAGCCCGCCGGATGGCGGCCTCGGCCTCGTCGGGCACCACCGGCTTGAGGATGTAGCCGCAGGCCCCCAGCCGCATGGCCTCGTAGGCGTACTGGAACAGGCCGTAGGCCGTCACAAAAATGATTTTGCACCCGGGCAGCCGGGCCAGAATGGTCCGGGCCGCATCCAGTCCGTTGACTCCCGGCATTTCAATGTCCATCAGGATCAGTTCAGCCCCCAGAAGCAGGGCTGTGTCCACCGCCCGGCGGCCGTTGTCGGCGGTGTGGATTTCCACCTCGTGCTCAAAGCGGCGGGATACCAGGTCGGCCAGGACTTCCCGCTCCATCGCCTCGTCGTCGGCGATCAGGATTTTATACATCGTCGCGCTCCTCCTCCGGTTCGATCAAGGGCAAAAACAGCACCGCCCGGGTGCCGTGGCTGGGGGATGTGTGCAGGTACAGGCGGCCCGGCGGGTCCAGCAGCCGCAGCCGGGCGGCCACATTGCTCAACCCGATGTGCTCGCCCGTCTCGGGCACTTCGTGCAGCCGGCCCCGCACTTTCTGCAAGGCGGCGCGGTCCATTCCCACGCCGTCGTCCCGCACCGCAATGTACAGCAGACGGTACCGGGGCAGCCGCCGGATCACAATTTGCACCGTGCCGCCGGTTTCCCGCGGGATGATGCCGTGTTTGAAGGCGTTTTCCACCAGCGGCTGGACAATGAAGGACGGGACCATGGTTTCGGTCAGGTCGATGTCGTCGGCTATGTGCCAGGTCAGATGCACCCGGTCCCCGAACCGCACATGGTAGATGGCGAAAAATTCCTCGATGATGCGCACCTCGCGGGAGAGGGGAACCTGCAAATCATTGCTGGCCAGACTGTACCGCAGCAGCTGGGACAGGGCAGTGATCAGGGTGCGGGTGCGGGGGGCCTTTTCTTCGTCCGAAACCCGCAGAATGACTCCCAAAGTGTTGAACAGGAAATGCGGGTCGATCTGGCTGCGCAGATGCTGCAGCCGGGCCCGCTCCACTGTGTTCTGCAGCTCCAGGGCCTCGGTTTCCCGGCGGTGGAGCTGGCGCTCAATCTCATTTTTCTCCTGCAGGGTCTTGACCTGCCGGTCCATGGAGTGCTTCATCCAGTTGAACGCGCCGGCCAGCTGGCCGATCTCGTCGCCCGCTTGGGCCACCACCACGTCGGGGGTGTCAAAGTCGCCCTGGCCGATGGCCCGGGAGGCCACAATCATCTGCTGGACCGGGTCCAGCAGCCGAAGCACCGAATACACCACCAGCGCGCCAAAGGCCAGGCAGAGCAGGGAAGCCACCGTCTGCATGGCCTTGATCTGTTCGTTTTGGGCCGAGAGAAGGGTGTAGGTGCTCTGGCCCTCGCTGATGGCGGTCTGGAGCAGCTGGCCGGTGTACTGCTGCAGATAGTGGCCGCAAACTGCAATCTCGGTGTAATATAAGCTGGCCGCCGCGATGGCATCGCCGGTCTTGAGCAGGGCGGCCATCCGGTCCATCAGGACGTCGTAGTTGGCGTAGGTGGTGCGCACTGCCTGGGCCAGAAGGTATTGTTCCTCGCCCACCTCGGCCAGATCGCCGTCGATGTGCCGCAGCCAGGCGTCCGCCGTGGTGGAGCCGCTCTGGAGTGTCTGGGACAGGGCGGTGAGGTCACCGTTTTCCCAGCGGAAACTCTCCAGCGCCGTGAGCTGGCTCTCGATGCCGCTGGAAAACTGGCTGATGGAATGGAAGTTGCCGGTCTGACGGTCCAGCTGGTCCAGAATCACGTTGGACTGGTAGTGATTGACATAGAGCTGCACCAGCAGTGCTGCGAAAAATGCCGCGAAGAACAGCAGGATTCGCCCTTTCAGGGAGATGTGCCGCTGGAACCAGTGCATGGGGCGCCTCCTTTGTTAAATGATGTTTTATTATACAATACCGTCAAAAAATCTGCAAGCCCAATCAAAATGCCCGGTCTGCCTTGCAGCCGGGCCGGTGAAATGGTATCATAAAGGAAAACAAAGACCCCGGAGGTAACCCTATGTCTGGCAAAAATACCGTCCTGTCGGTCCCGGTCCAGCTGGATACGGGCATGTTTCGTGATTTCGCCTTGTTCGATGTGCTCCAGCGCCAGAAACGGTGGAAGCGGCCCCTGCTTTTTGCCGTGCTGATGCTGACTTTTGCGGCCATCTGCTTCAGTCAGGTGGGCGTGCGGGAAGGCGCGGCCCTGCTGGGCGGCGTCCTCACGGCGGTGGCTCTGGGCCTGCCGCTGGTGTATTTTGGGATGTTCTTCCGCTCGGTGAGCCTGCAGGCCAAAAAGATGGGCCTGTCCACCCCCAAGTCGGTGTACCGTGTGGAATTGGGCCCCGACGGCGTCGGCATGTGGCCGGCGGGCCAGCAGGACAAGGCCCAGCCCGCTGCCTCCCACGACTGGGAGAGCGTGTACGGCGCCTGGCGCACCGCCCAGGCCGTCTATCTTTACATCAACGCCACCAAGGCCTATCTGCTGCCGGCGGAGGAAATCCCTGGCGGAGCGGACGCGGCCTGGACCCTGCTGGGCGAACATCTGCCCGCAGAAAAATTGCACGTAACCCGCTGAAAAGGAGGCTTTTGCCATGGAAAAACAGCATCAAAACCAGGTGTGGGTTCCCCACAGTGAAACCCTGCCCGAACCCGCAGGGGAGGGGGTCACCCGCCGCGTGCTGGCCTACGGCCCCGAGCTGATGTGTGTGGAGAACACCTTTGCCGAGGGCGCAGTGGGGGCACTCCACAGCCACCCCCACACCCAGATCACCTATGTGGTGTCGGGCCGCTTCCGGTTCACCATCGGGGATACCACCCGGGAGGTGGGCCCCGGCGACACCATGCTGAAACAGGACGAGGTGCGCCACGGCTGCGTCTGCCTGGAGCCGGGCATCCTGCTGGATATCTTCACCCCCATGCGGGAGGACTTTGTCTGACCCGGGACCTTTGCCTGAATGAAAAAACCGAGAGCCGCAGCGGCAGCCGCTGCGGCTCTCTTTGCGTGCAAGGGTCCTGTTTTGGCCGAATGACGCGAAAAAAGGCAGCAAACAGGCGCCCGTGTGGATGCAGGGCGCCTGCTTGCTGCCCTTTCGGACAGACCAAAAGAATCTATATTGGAAGCTTTAGAGGATGTCGTTTTTACTGCTCGTCCTTGTCAACGGGCTTTTCTTCTGCGGCATGCTCGCAGACGGGACGCTCGGGCTGATAGACGATGCCGCCGCAGGTAGGAGGCCAGCCAAACCGCTCCTCAATGATGAACTGGGACAGCAATTTCTTGCCTGCATTTTCCAGGTGATTCATACACTTAACCTCCATACATCTTTTGCTTGAGTTGTTCAATCCATACAAGCAGCACGCTGATTAAAACGCTGTAAAAGCTGAAAACCAGGACCTGCCGTATTCCCAGAATGAAAGTAACGCCCTGCACCAGCAAAACGCCCAGGAGAATCTCGTTTTTCTTCCGGATATTCGCCTGGACCACCTCCGCCTCAAAATGCAGCTGCGGGGGATAAATCGGAGGGAGCAGGAACGTGATGGCCAGTACCGCCAGATCCAAACTCCACGCGGCGTATGGGCTCGCATGCAGCAGGGCGGGCCCCAGCAGAAACAAAACCAGCAGGGTCATGGCTGTGGTCATGGACAGACAGAGCCAGGCGTAGGGCGCATGCCATCCGCCGATGCGGCTGCGCAGCAGGTACAGGGGCAGCATAAAGACCCAGACGTTCACAAACTGGCCGGACAAAATAAAGCAAACCAGAAGAATCAGAAGAAAACAGATCTGAAGCAGCTTCTTTTCCACTACATACAGGCACCAGGGGGCATTGCTTTCTTCCACCCAGTTGCGGGCTACAAAATACGCTGTAATGCGGGATGAAATCGTATGCAGCATAAGGTGCCCTCTTTCTTTTTTACAAATTTACCACATTTTCTCTGCGAGGTGTTGGTTATGCAGTGAAACTGATGTTTTTTGCAGTGAAACCGGCAAAATGGGCTGAAAAGTCAGGGGATCTGTGCGGAAAAGCAGAACATCCGGTCGGATTCCCGGTAGGAAAAGGCGAAAACCGCGCCCGACTGGTTCAGGATGTTCATGACCGTCCGCAGGCCGTAGCCGTGTTCCTTTGAGCGGTAAGGGGAGATCACCACCTGGTTGTCCAGGATTTTGACGGGAACGACGGTGGTGTTTTCGATGTACAGGAAGCTGCCGTCCTCGGTGACCTGCATCTTGACGGTGATGGTCCGGGGCTGGCCCTCCGGGATTTTATCACAGGCCTCGATGGCGTTGTCGATCAGATTGGAGAGGAGCACCACCAGATAGGTGTCGTCCAGGGAAAAATAGGTCAGGTCGTCCAGCTGCATGGAAAATTCGATGTCCTTCTCCCGGGCCAGGCTGTATTTCTGGCTAAACAGAACATCCGCCACCTGCCGGCCGGTTTTCACGATCAAGGGACTTTTGGTGCTGGTCTGCAGGAGGGACTGGACGTAGGACAGCAGCTTGCTGTCCGGGGCTTCGTGTTCCGCCAGGCCGCAGATCACCGACAGCTGATTCTGGAAGTCATGGGTCATCTTGCGCTGGCTCCGGTATGCATCCGACCAGGCCGCAATGACTTCGTTTTGGGCCTTGATGTTGTGCTGTAAGATGATGTTGTCCTGACGGAGCTGTTCCTGCTGGTTCAGGTGACTCAGGAAGGCCACGGCGAACAGGTTCATGGCCAGAAGCCCGACGGTGCACAGCAGCAGCTCTTTGGCCACAAAGGGAACGGTGCAGTAAATGCGCCACAGAAAAATGGCAATGGACAGGGACATGGCGGGGAAGATAAATATTTTCAGCCAGTTTTGCCAGGTGGTGTTGTCAAACTGAAAATGCCGCCGGACGAACACCCGGAACCCCATGACCACAAACAGGTCCAGCAGTTTGGCGAAATAGCAGAACAGATAATATCCATACGGATCATGGAGCAGGGTTTGCAAGTGAACCCCCGAAACAAAAGCCGCGCCGAGGAAGAACAGATTGTCCGCCGCCGTTATAAAGGAAAGAAACAGGATGGAAACCACGGCGCTTTTGACCAGCGGCGCGGAAAATACCTTGTAAACCCAGGCGGTGCCGATGCAGACCAGCACAAATACTTTCAGAAAGGAGTTCCAGTCCGAAAAGGCCAGGCCGATGCTGTTGAGCAGCACCAAAAACAGAACCGAAAGGATGAACGGAACGCCCTGGAATTTCTTGGTGAAAAAGATCTCGCACAAAAATACCAGCGAGATATTTTCGGTGAAAATCAGGAAGATGTTCAGCAGGTTGTAGATCAGCTCGTTCATAGACGACTGCCCTTCCACATGAGGTATTGACTGCAGATGTCGCGGTAGCTGCTTTCAGATACTTTTAATACTTCGCCATTGCGGAGTTTGACCTGATAATTGGCCAGCCGGCTGATGTAGCACATGTTCACCAAGAAGCTTTTGTGCAGGCGGACAAACCCTTTGTCCTGCAATTTCTTTTCATAGTCGCCCAGCTTTCCGAGGCACTCCAGATGGGGCCCCGGCGACGAAACCCGATGGAGCAGAACCCGCCGGTAGGAAGTGCCCTCAAAGTATAAAATATCCTTTAAGGCAATTTCGGTGGTGGAGTCTTTCAGCTCCACCAGAAGGGTCTCGGTGTCCTCAAACAGCTTGTCCTGAATAGCGTCCAGACAGGCATCGATTTCTTTGACATATTGGTTTTTCATGATGTAGCGGAAGGCATTGACCTTGTAGCCGGTGGGCGCATACTGGATGTATGCGGTGACAAAAACCAGGATGATGTCAGGATAGCGCTGGCGGAGCTGGCAGGCCACCTCAATGCCGTTGATTTCGGGCATGTCAATGTCAAGAAAGGCCACCTGTACGTCGGAAAGATCCTCGTTCAGCACCACTTGGGGAGAGGAGAAAATCCGGCAGCTGAGGGGCCAGTCCCGTCTGGCGCATCCTGTGCTGATCTGGTCATACAGCTCTCCGGCAAAGACGGCGTCGTCATCGAGAATTATGATTTTCATGGGGGATCTTTCCTTTCTGTTTTGATTCTGGACCGGTCTGGTTTTGAAGCGCCGGCGAAATAAAAATGTGCTTTTTCGCGGCGGGCAGGCCCCCTGCACGCGGGGACGGTTCTGCTTATGCGGCCATGCGAAAAAGACAGGGCTGTTTGGTCGGCCCGACGGAATTCAAAACCCAATTTAACATACAGCTTAAACCCTCGTTTTGTCAATATTTTTGCAATTCTGCTGATCTTTAACGCAAATTGCCGCCGAAATCGCGTTAAAGTTAAGAAAAATTCTGATGATTCGCTCAAAGTGAGGTGGAAAAATGAAAATATATGATTTCAATGGGAAAAAGAACATCTGCGGGGAGCGTATCCGGGAGGCGCGCTTAAAACTCCGTTTTTCCCAGACCAATCTGGCGGTGCGTCTGAAGCTGGAAGGGGTAGAGCTGGAGCGGGATTCCATCAGCCGGATTGAGATCGGAACCCGCTTTGTTTCCGACTATGAACTTCGGGCTTTTGCAAAGACCCTCAACGTTTCTCCGCTGTGGCTTTTGGGGATGGAATGAGCCAAAAAACCATTCGATTTTATTCGACAGAATTTGCATCTGTTTCACCGGCAAAGGGAAGAAAACGGGAAGCTTTTTCTGCATCCTGAACGGCCGTTTTTTCACCGTCGTTTTGGGCAAAAACCAGGTGTTTTTTGCGGCGGTTTATGCTGCGCTCCGGCGGCTGCCGGGCAGGAAAAGCCGTTTTGACAGAGACGCTATTGTTGATTCACTGCATGAAAACCGCCTCTTGCGGCAAAGAAACAAAAAATCCCCCGAAATCTGTTATGATAGGTAGCACGATGAGAGAGGACCTCTTTTGTCGCGAATTCGCAAGATAGGGTGGTACGGCCATGGAACCGGTTCAAAACAGTTTGCTCAATCCAAAACAGCAGTGGCGCAAGGCGCAGAGAAAGCGGACGGGTGAGAAAAGCGCCTCCGCGGTTTTTCTGTGGGGACGGCGGGTGGTGTTTGAGGAGCGGGCCGTCTTTCAAAACGACGCCGTCATCCGTATGCCGAAAGAGTTTGCAGAGCGCGCCCCGGAGGAAGGAAACCCGCTCTTTTGGGCCGGCACCCAGCCCCAGCATCTGTTTTCCAGCAGCCGTCTGCATTTCACCCTGGCGCTGAGCTGGACGTTCAACCGGATTTCCAACGAGAATATCGCGGACATCACCAAGGTGATCCGGCCCCTCGTGCCCCGCATTTTCCCCGAAAGCATCGTCCTCAGGGAAGAAACTTTCCTCAAAGAGGAGGGCAGCGTGTCGGTTTTGTACATTGCATCCCCCGCCGCCGGCGGGGCGCGCGGGAATGTCCTGTTTTTTGCGTCGGCTGAAAACCGGCTCCTGATGGGCAATATTGCCTTTTCCATGCAGGACGCGGACCGCCTGGAACCCATCGCCCTGGAAATGGCACGATCCTTCCGCTGGACCCGGAAGCGCAGGTCCTGAATGAGAATCGATGCCCCCGCTTGCCGGGCCTGGAGGCCGGGAGGCGGGGGCGTTTTTGGGTAAAAGGTCCGTACTCCGTCGGTTTGAAAAGCTGCCTGGGGCGGGACGATTGACAACCGCGGCGGACAAGAGTAGTATTACGGTTGGTTGACCTCATTGTTCCCGAAGGGGAGAGAAGGCCCCGGCTTTTGCCCGGGCAGAGGAAGTAAAACATCCAGGAGGTAACAGGACATGAAAAACGCAAGACCCATCACTTCGGAGATGATCGCCGCCTTTAAGGCGAGCTATGACGCCGACAAGTCGGCCCGTGTGCTGACTGCGGCAGTTTCCCACAATCCGCTGAGCAAGGTGGCTCTCGACCCGATGGCCGCCGCCAAGATGGACAACAGCTTTTCCATCGAGGTAAAGACCCGCGGCATCACCGCACAGAAAAAGAGCGGCCGCTGCTGGCTGTTTGCATCCATGAACGTGATGCGTGAAATCGTGGCGGAAAAATGCAATCTGGAGAAGTTCGAGCTGTCCGGCAACTGGCTGGGCTTCTGGGACAAGTTTGAGAAGATCAATTTCTTCCTAGAGAGTGTGCTGGACTGCGCCGACCTGCCGGTGGCAGACCGGACCCTGGACTGGGTGCTGAACGGCATCAACGACGGCGGCCAGTGGGACATGATGGTCAGCATCATCAAAAAATACGGCATCGTGCCGGCTTCGGTCATGCCTGAGACCGAGCAGTCCTGCGGCACTATGGAGCTGATGCGGCTGCTGAACACCAAACTGCGCAAGGACGCCGTGGAACTGCGGGCCCTGGCAGCTGCCGGCGGCGACACCGCCGCCCGCAAGGATGAGATGCTGGCCGAGCTGTTCAAGGCACTGTGCATCTGCTTTGGCCGCCCGGTGGATCAGTTCGACTTTGAGTACACCGACAAGAACGGCGTGTACCATGTGGACCGCGGCCTGACCCCGGTTTCCTTCTATGAAAAGTACATCGGCCTGGCTCTGGAGGACTACGTCAGCGTCATCCACGCTCCCACCCAGGATAAGCCCTTCGGCAAGACTTATACCGTCAAGTATCTGGGCAATGTGGTGGAGGGCTCGGTCCGCCACCTGAACCTCCCCATGGAGGAAGTGAAGGAGCTGGTGATCGCCCAGCTGAAGGCCGGCGAACCGGTGTGGTTCGGCAGCGACTGCAGCAAGTTTGGCAACCGTGACGGCGGCATCTGGGACCCCAACTGCTTCATCTACGGCGACGTTCTGGGCGGCATGGATCTGGACATGACCAAGGAGGAGCGCCTGGACTACCGCGACAGCGCCATGAACCACGCCATGATCCTCTGCGGCGTCAACCTGGACGCCGACGGCAAGCCCAACCGCTGGAAGATTGAGAACAGCTGGGGCGAGGACGCCGGCCGGAAGGGCTACTTTGTGGCCAGCGACGCCTGGTTTGACGCATTTGTCTATCAGGCCGTGGTGAACCGCCGGTTCCTCACCGACGCCCAGCGCCAGGCCCTGGACGCCGAGCCCATCGAGCTGGCTCCCTGGGACCCCATGGGCTCTCTGGCATAACCCTGAATCAACCTGACCTGTCCTAAAAATCCAGCGCGCCCCGGACGCAGACCGCCCGGGGCGCTTTTTTGCGCCTTCGGGACAGAGGGGCCGGTTGGGAAGCCTGGGTCCAGCAAATACCCGCCCCGATTGAACCCAAACAGTCCTTGTGCTATAATATCGATGTAGTTTTGAAAATACAACGGTGCGGCCCGGCCGCCGCGCCGGGAGGGGGATATGGGTTGATACGAAAACAGGACCGGCTGGTGATTACCTTTTTCACCACCACCGATGCCATGGCCATGGAACATCTGTGCAGAGAGCGGCAGGCGGACGGGCGGATTATTCCGGTGCCCCGCAGTATCACCGCCGGCTGCGGTCTGGCCTGGTGCGCGGCCCCCGAGAGCGAAAAACCGCTGCGGGCCCTGATGGAAGCGGAAGGCATCCGGTTCCAGGGGGTGTACCGCTGCCTGGTGTAAAGGAGGCGCGGCATGATTTATCTGGACAACGCAGCCACCACCCTGCGCAAACCCGAATGCGTGGTGGAGGCGGTGACCCGGGCCCTGTGCAGCATGGGAAACCCCGGCCGCAGCGCCCATGACGGAGCGCTGAGCGCCTCCCGCACCGTGTTTGAGGCGCGGCTGGCCCTGGCGGAACTGTTCGGGGCCGAGAGCCCCGACCGGATCGCCTTCACCGCCAACGCCACCGAGGCCCTCAACATCGCCATCAAGGGCATCCTGAATCCCGGCGACCATGTCATCACCACCGCCCTGGAACACAATTCGGTATTGCGGCCTCTGTATGAGATGGAGGACAAGGGGGTGGAGCTGACCATCCTGCCGGCGGACCGGCAGGGCCGGTTGAAGGAGGCAGATTTTGAGGCCGCCATCCGGACAAATACCCGGGCCATCGTCTGCACCCACGGCTCCAACCTCACCGGAAACCTGGTGGATATCGGCCGGGTGGGACAGATCGCCCGGAGTTATGGCCTGCTGCTGGTGGCAGACGCCTCCCAGACGGCGGGAGTCTTTCCCATCAACGTTCAGAAGATGCAGATCGACATCCTCTGCTTCACCGGTCACAAGAGCCTGCTGGGCCCCCAGGGGACCGGCGGCCTCTATGTGCGGGAAGGGGTGGAGGTCCGGCCATTGCTCAGCGGCGGCAGCGGGGTACAGACCTATCTGCGCCGCCATCCGC
Organism: Faecalibacterium sp. An77; assembly: GCF_002161315.1. Classification (NCBI taxonomy): domain Bacteria; kingdom Bacillati; phylum Bacillota; class Clostridia; order Eubacteriales; family Oscillospiraceae; genus Faecalibacterium; species Faecalibacterium sp. An77. The sequence continues at coordinate 13,684 of NZ_NFHK01000014.1, read as the reverse complement.
CCCAGATGCCCACCGCTCTGGAAGCCGGTACCCTCAACGCCCACGGCATCGCCGGGCTGCTGGCCGCGGTGCGGTATCTCCGGGCCGCCGGCCTGGATGCCATCCGGGAGAGGGAACTGGACCTGATGGAACGTTTTTACCGGCAGGTGTCGGCCATCCCGGGAGTGACGGTGTACGGGGACTTTTCCCGGCGGATGCGCTGCCCCATTGTGGCCCTCAACATCCGGGACTACGATTCGGGTGAGGTGAGCGACGCCCTTTCGTCGCAGTACGGCATCGCCACCCGCCCCGGCGCCCACTGCGCGCCCCGGATGCATCAGGCTCTGGGCACTGTGGAACAGGGAGCCGTCCGGTTCAGCTTTTCCCACTACAACACCGAAGAAGAAATTGAAATCGCTGTTTCCGCCCTGCGGGAACTGGCACAGGAGGAATAAATCATGGAAAAAATCATCGACTGCCGGGGCATGGCCTGCCCTCTGCCCGTGGTCAACGCCAAAAAAGCCGCCGAGGAACTTGCCGCCGGGGACCGGCTGACGGTTCTGGTGGACAATGAAGTGGCGGTGCAGAACCTGCAGCGCTTCTCCTCCCACAAGGGATACGTCTCCACCGGAGAGAAAAAAGGCGACAAGGAATACGCCGTGGTCATGACCATCACCGGCGAGGGTGCGGCCCCGCAGCCGGAGGAGGTGGACTGCCATCGGGATACCCGCCAAAAGGGGATGCTGGTGGTGCTGTCGGGCAATACCATGGGCACCGGCGACCCCAAGCTGGGTGCCGCTTTGATGAAGGCTTTTGTGTTTGCCCTGACCAAACAGGACCAGCTGCCCGAGACGGTTCTCTGCTACAACACCGGCGCCTACCTGAGCTGTGAGGGCTCGGAGGTGCTGGAAGATCTGAAACTGCTGGAGTCGGAGGGGGTCACCGTCCTGACCTGCGGCACCTGCCTGGACTTCTACGGCATCCGGGACAAGCTGGCGGTGGGCGGCGTCACCAATATGTACGAGATTGTGGAGCGGATGGAATCCGCCGGCCACATCGTCAAGCCGTGACACGCCCCGAATGGAAAGCCCGGCGGAGGAAAAAGAGATGAACCATGAAAGAAAGCGCGCGGTTGTTTCGGGCGTCGTGTTTGTTGGAGTGTATGTTTTGTCCGGGGCCCTCATCCGCTGGCGCAGCTACGATATGTACCTGGAAGCGCTGAAAGTGCTGACCGCCGTGATCGGCGCGGGCTGCTACTGGATTGGAAGCAGAGAAGGATGAGCGGCCGGGCGGAAGGAGAGATAAACCTATGGAAACACAGGTCAAACTGACCAAACTGGCGGCCTGCGCCGGCTGCGGGGCCAAGATGGGGGCCGGGACCCTGGCCAAAATGCTGGACGGATTCAAAACCCATGCCGACCCCCGCCTGATTGTGGGGTACGACAAGAGCGACGACGCCAGCGTCTATGTCCTCAGCGAGGAACAGGCCCTGATCCAGACCACCGACTTTTTCCCGCCCATTGTGGATGATCCCTACCTCTATGGCCGGATTGCCGCCACCAACGCCCTGAGCGACGTCTACGCCATGGGCGGCGAGCCCAAACTGGCCCTGAATATCCTGTGTGCGGCGGAGACCATGAAGGACGAGACCATCCGGGAGATTCTGCGGGGCGGCTACGATGCCGCCTATGAGGCGGGGGCCATCATCACCGGCGGCCATACCATCAAGGGGGCCGAGCCCATCTATGGGCTGGCGGTGTCGGGGTTTGTCCGCCCTGACAAGGTGCTGACCAATTCGGGGGCCCGGCCGGGAGATGTGCTGCTTTTGACCAAGCCCCTGGGGGTGGGCATCCTGACCACCGCCGCCAAGGCCGATATGGTGCCGGGCGAGGTGATGGACCGCATTTATCAGCAGATGGCCACCCTGAACAAAACCGCCCGGGATATCATGGTGGAGTATCCGGTCCACAGCTGCACCGACATCACCGGCTTTGGCCTGCTGGGCCACAGCTATGAGATGGCCCAGGGCAGCGGCTGCACCCTCCATATCGAGGCGGGCCGGGTGCCCTATCACCCCAAGGCCCTGGAAATGGCCGAAATGGGCCTGATCCCGGCGGGGGCCTACCGGAACCGGGAGTACGCCCAGCCGGGGGTGAAGCTGTGCGGGGAAATTCCCCTGGCGGTGCAGGATATCCTGTATGACCCCCAGACCAGCGGCGGGCTGCTGATCGCCCTGCCGGCCCGGGCGGCAGAGGAATGCCTGGCCCGGCTGCAGGAGAAGATTCCCCAGGCGGCCCGGATCGGCTATGTGACCGAAATGCAGGAGAGCGCAATCAAGTTGGAGTGAACGATGAAGGATTTGGTGATTGTACGGGGCGGGGGAGACCTGGCCACCGGAACGATTTATAAGCTGCGGAAATGCGGTTTTCCGGTGCTGGTGCTGGAGATTGCTTCCCCCTCCGCCATCCGGCGGAACGTGGCCTTTTGCGAGGCGGTGTATCAGGGCAGCCAGCAGGTGGAGGATATGACCTGTTATCTGGCCGGCACCGTAGAGGAAGCCCGGCGGCTTGTGGAACAAAATCAGCTGGCGTTGCTGGTGGACCCGGCAGGGGACGCCATCCGGCAGCTGAAGCCCCTGGCGGTGGTGGACGCCATTCTGGCTAAGCGGAATCTGGGCACCCATCGGGGGATGGCCCCCATCACGGTGGCTCTTGGCCCCGGCTTTACGGCCGGCGTGGATGTGGACGCGGTGGTGGAAACCCAGCGGGGCCACAATCTGGGCCGGGTGCTGTGGCAGGGGGCTGCCGCCCCCAACACCGGCGTCCCCGGCATCATTGCCGGCTACGGCAGGGAACGGATGATCCACAGCCCGGCGGCGGGCGTGCTCCGCAATGTCTGCAAAATCACCGACACCGTCCGGCGGGATCAGGTGATCGCCGTGGTGGAAACCCCGGCGGGGGAAGTGCCGGTGAAGGCCACTCTGGATGGATTGCTGCGGGGCCTGATCCGGGACGGCTACCCGGTGACAGAGGGGTTCAAAATCGCCGACATTGACCCCCGGGCGGAGGAATATCAGAATTGCTTTACCATCTCGGACAAGGCCCGCTGCATTGCAGGAGGCGTTGTGGAGGCCGTGATGTGTTTGAAAGGGGAGCGCGGACAATGATTCAAGCAGTAGTAGGCTCCGGCGGAAAGACCACCCTGATCCACCGGCTGGCGGAGGAATACCGCGCCCAGGGGAAAAAGGTGTTTGTGACCACCACCACCCATATGCGGGCCGAGCCGGACACCCTGCTGACCGATGACCCGGAGCCCATTCTCCGGGCGCTGGAACAGACCGGCTATGCCATGGCCGGGATTCCGGAAGGGGAGAAAATCCGGGCTCTTTCCCCGGCCACCTATGCGGCGGTCTGCGCCCGGGCCGATGAGGTGCTGGTGGAGGCGGACGGCTCCCGGGGGCTGCCCCTGAAATATCCCTCGGACCAGGAGCCGGTGATCCCGGACAATGCAGAGGAAATCCGGGTGGTCTGCGGCCTGAACGCTCTGGGCCGCCCCGCCCGGGAGGTGTGCCACCGGCTGGAACGGGTGACCGCCTGTCTGGGGATTCCGGAGGATGCCGTCATCACCCCCGCCCATGTGCAGCGGCTGGTAACCGAGGGTTATCTGCGCCCCCTGCGGGCGGCTTTCCCGGACAAAAAGGTCACCCTGATGCCCCGGACGGACGGCTCGCTGTACCAGCGGGCAGTGGCCAGCCTGCTGGTGCGGGAACAGGATGTGTCGGTCCTGCAAAAAGAGTGGTTCTGCCCCCAGCCCCGGCTGATCGTCTGCGGCGGCGGCCATGTGTCCCGGGAAGTGGCGGCTCTGGCCGCCCGGCTGGATTTCACCACCCGGGTGATCGACGAGCGGCCCGAACTGCTGACCAGAGAGCGGTTCCCCACAGCGGAGGAGCTGATCTGCGATTCCTATGACAACCTGGCCCGTCATTTGGACCCCGGGGCCTGCTATGTGGTGGTCACCCCCAACCACAAGGCGGATTTGCAGTGTGTGGAAACCATCCTGCCCACCGACTATGCCTATCTGGGGATGATGGGCAGCCGGCGGAAGGTGGAGTCCACGGTGGAGCAGCTGCGCCAAAAGGGATTTTCTCAGGAGCGGATCGACACCATTTTTGCTCCCGTCGGCCTGGAAATCGGGGCGGTGACCCCGGCGGAAATCGCCCTCAGCATCCTGGCGCAGATCGTCCAGCAGAAAAACAAAAACCACATGGCTTCGGCGGACCGGAGCCTGCTGGAAACCCGGGAACAAGGGGTACTGTGCATCGTGGTGGAAAAACACGGCTCGGTTCCCCGCGGGGTGGGCAGCATGATGCTGGTGACCCCGGACCAGACCCTGGGCAGCATCGGCGGCGGAGAAGGGGAGTACCGCGCCATCTGCCACGCCCGGGCCCATGGGGGATACGATGTCCAGACCTACACCCTCCACGGCGGCGCAGCCGGCGGCCTAGATATGGTCTGCGGCGGCAGCATGAAGGTGCTGTTTGTGCCGGTGTAAAAAAGCTTTCCTCACTGAAACAAGAGGGCTTGCTGTCTGCTGTCCGCAGGCGGCAGGCCCTTTGGTCTGCGGAGGCGGGATGCAGCGGGAAAGTTTGCAGGCCCCGGATGGACGGGTGAAACCCGGCGTGCTATAATAGCCTTACATTCAACCCATGAGAAAAGAGGGATTGTCTATGAAAGATGCCATCTCCGCACTGCGTGTTCTGGAACATCAGAACTACGCCTACCGCTATGCACAGAGCGTCATTAACTTTGACGGCGAAACCGTCGCCCCGGCGGACAGCGCCGACGGCCGGGCTGAGGCCATCGAGGTGCTGAGCCGCGCCCAGTTTGAGCTGCTGACGGCTCCGTCGGTGGATCAGCTGCTGGATCAGGCGGACGCCGCCGCAGACGCCGCCCCCGACGGGGAACAGGTTCACGCAGAGGTGCGGGAACTGCGCCGGACCCTGAGCCAGATCCGGCCCATTCCGGCGGAAGAGTATGCCGCCTTTGAGCGTCTGACCCAGGAGGCGACGGCCGCCTGGGCCAAGGCCAAAAAGGCCAGCGACTTCTCGGTTTTTGCCCCGTACCTGGAGAAACTGGTGGCGGGCCGCCGCCGCCAGGCCCAGCAGATCGCCCCGGGCAAAGATCCCTATGAAACCCTGCTGGACCAGTACGAAAAGGGCCTGACCATCGAGAAGTGCGACCAGTTCTTTGCCACCGTCCGGGGAGCCATTGTGCCTCTGCTGGAGGCCATCCAGACCCGGGGCAGTGCCATCCGCACCGATTTTCTGGATCAGGAGTGGCCGGTCAGCGGCCAGCGTGTCCTCTCCCAAAAGGTGATGGAGCTGTGGGGCCTGGACCCGCAGCGCTGTGTTTTGGCCGAGAGCGAGCACCCCTTCACCGACGGCTTCAATACCCGGGATGTGCGGATCACCACCCACTATATGCCCCGGGATCTGCTGTCCAACCTGTATTCGGTGGCCCATGAGGGCGGCCACGCCCTCTATGAGCTGCACGTGGACCCCAAACTGGATTACACCGTGCTGGCCGGCGGCGCTTCCATGAGCCTGCATGAGAGCCAGAGCCGCCTGTTTGAGAACATGGTGGGCCGCAGCAGGGGCTGCATCCATCTGCTGTGGCCGGCCATGCAGGAGCAGTTCGGCGGCCAGCTGGCCGGCGTGACCGAAGAAGAACTGTACCGCGCCGCCAACCGGGCCGAGCCCGGCCTCATCCGCACCGAGGCGGACGAGCTGACCTACTGCCTGCACATTATGGTCCGCTATGAGCTGGAAAAGGCCCTGATCCATGGGGAGCTGGCAGTAGCTGACCTGCCCGCCGCCTGGAATGCAAAATATAAGGAATACCTGGGCCTGGATGTGCCCGACGACGCCCACGGCGTGCTGCAGGACATCCATTGGGCCGGCGGCAGCTTTGGTTACTTCCCCAGCTATGCTCTGGGCAGCGCCTATGCGGCCCAGGCCATGGCCGATCTGGAACGGTCCATCGACTTTGACGGGATGTACGCCTCCGGCGACCTGGCTCCCCTGCGGGAGGCCCTCGCCCGGCGCCTGTGGCACTACGGCAACCTGAAGGAGACTTCCTGGCTGGTGGAAAGCCTCTGCGGCGGCCCCTTCAATCCTCAGTATTACGTGGACTACCTGACCCGCAAGTACACCCAGCTCTATAACCTGTAATCGGAAAGAGAAGCTGCCTTCCGGCGCGTTTTGGCCGGCTGGACGTGCACAAAAAGACCCGGAACCGTTGGGTTCCGGGTCTTTCTTTGCAATGTTGGGATGAAATATTCCGGCTCCAATAAAACCGAGCAACTGCCCGGACACAACAAAAAATCCGCTTCGCTTCGGGAATGGATTTCGTTTGGTGGAGATAATCAGGATCGAACCGCTGACCGCTTGCATGCCATCGGAGCGCTCGCTCGAGCAGTGCTTGGAAGATGCGATCTTTCAGGATGCCGAAGAAATATTCCGCCATGGCGAGGCGGATGGCTGTTACTCCGCTTTAAAAGATGGCCTTTGACGCTTTGCATCGGTATATGACCGCCTCCGTCCGCTGATACCAGTGGGCCGCACGGTTTTTCGACGGAAACAGGTGAAAAGGGGGTTGACAAAACGGTGTTTTCTATATAATTACCAATGGTAACTATATGAGGAGAGCAAAAATGGAACCGAAAACCATCAAAGCACTGCTGGATGCCTGTTATTTGGCCAAGCGCTGCCGGGATTTGCTTCCGGCGCTGCCGGAAGGCGTGACGCCGGCATACATCACATATCTGGATGTAATCCAAACGCTGCAGCAACAGGGCCGGCAAGTCAAAATCTCGGATATCAGCGATGCGCTGAATCTTCCTCGGCCGGGTGTGACCCGGACGGTGAAGGAAATGGAGGCCAAAGGCTATCTCTATAAGAGCGCTTCTCCACGGGATGGACGGATTACCTACATTTCGGTCACGGAGGCGGGGAAGAACCTGTCCCGGATCTACGATGAACAGTATTTCGCCCGTTTGGCGCCGCTTTTGAGCGGCATTTCGGAAGAAGAGGCCGGCTGCACCATTCAAACGATTCAAAAATTCTATCGCGTCATGTCGGAAGGAGGCGTTTCTGTTGAATAAGAAAAGTGCAGATTTTACCCAGGGCAGTATACTCCAGAAACTGCTCTGGTTTATGGTTCCCATTCTGGGAGCCCTGATTTTACAGGCCGCCTATGGAGCAGTGGATTTGCTGGTTGTAGGGCGGTTCGGGTCCACATCGGGGCTGTCGGCTGTCTCCACGGGAAGCCAAATCCTGAATCTGGTCACATTTGTTGTGACGCAGCTTGCCATGGGCATCACGGTCTTGATCGCACGGTATCTGGGCGAAAAAAAGCCGCAGCAGGTTGGGTCCGTCCTGGGAGGAGCAATTCTTGTTTTTGCGCTGATCTCGGTGGGCTTGTGTGTTGTATTGGTGGGTTTTGCCAGGCCCATCTCTGTGCTGATGCAGGCGCCGGCAGAGTCTCTGGATCTGACCGTAAGCTATGTGCGCATCTGCGGAAGCGGCATTTTCTTTATCGTTGCCTATAATGTGCTCTCCGCTATCTTTCGTGGAATGGGAGACAGCCGTTCTCCGCTTTTGTTTGTTCTGGTGGCCTGCGTGGTCAACATCCTGGGAGATCTGCTGTTGGTGGCAGGGCTCCAGATGGATGCCGCCGGAGCGGCTCTCGCTACAGTATTTGCACAGGCGGTCAGTGTGGTCTGTGCGGTGATATTGCTGATCAAAAAGGAGCTTCCGTTCTCTTTCAGTCCGAAAGAAATCCGGCTGAATCTGCAGTGCCGCAAATTCCTGGCCATTGGATTGCCTTTGGCTTTGCAGGAATGCTTGACGCAGCTGTCCTTCCTGGCGCTGTGCGCTTTTGTGAATCGCCTGGGCCTGGAGGCTTCTTCCGGGTATGGCGTAGCCAGCAAGATCGTCAACTTTGCCATGCTGGTTCCCAGTGCGGTCATGCAGTCGATGGCATCCTTTGTGTCGCAGAATGTGGGTGCAGGCAACCCGAAGCGCGCAAAACAAGCCATGTTTACCGGAATTGGTGTGGGACTTGGTTTTGGCTGTGTGGTTTTTGCCCTGGTCATGCTAAAGGGCGATGTGCTGGCTGGCGTCTTCTCCTCCGATGCAGTGGTCGTCCAAAAGGGCTTTGAATACTTAAAGGGATTTGCCCCGGAAACCATCGCCACTGCGATCCTGTTTAGTATGGTGGGCTACTTCAATGGAAACCAGAGAACGCTTTGGGTTATGATTCAGGGATTGGTTCAAACCCTTCTTGTCCGCCTTCCCATGGCGTATTTCATGAGCATTCAGCCCAACGCAAGCCTGACCCGGATCGGCCTTTCCGCCCCGATCTCCACCGCAGTTGGAATCCTTTTGAACGTGGGCTTTTTCATTTATTTTGTCCGCGAACAAAACAGCGGCAAATACGCAACCAAACTGGAATGACAGGGAAGAACCGAAACCGTATGGCCACCTGCGCCAGCCGCATCCTGGTCAGGCCAACCGCGATGGGAAGGCCCGTGCTGAGGCTGCTATTGCTGTCCATGAGCTGGCGCCCGGCGGCCAGTGCGGTGCGGCATGGTTATATCTGTGTGGGCCGCACCGATGAAGCCAAGGAAAGCAAGCGGTCAAGCGTTATAGAAAAGACCGTTTGATTGGTATGAAAATGTGATTGCGGCCAACCGTAAGAAATTGGAATAACATAAAGAGGCACCCCATTGGCAACAAACAAGTCAAAGTACTTGTGCTGCCAATGGGGTGCTTTATGGTGTTTGGGGTATCTTGGGTAGGGATGGAGCAGCTCATGCAGGAGAATGGATATGTGGCAGGCATCGCCCCCATACGGGTACAGGCTGGAGCGGAGCAATAAGCGCAGGATGGAAGCGCACGCCTTGTTCATTGAACCTGAGGAGTCCGAGGCAGCCAAAACGATCTTTTGACTTTACGGTGGGGAGGATATGGCACCGATCGCATTGCCATATGCCTGGCTCAGCAGAAAATGTGCTGGAATGGATTCTGGGCAACCCGAACCGTAAATTTGGGCTTGTCTCCGTGAAGGATTTCCGTTCTCTCTGCTGCTGTATGATATGTTCGGGTAAAGAAGGGGAAAGTTCTGCGTTCGGCAACACACGTGCTGCCGGCAAACATAAATTGGGCCAAACAATAACCCCGGGAGATTTTGTACACACAATTTCTCCCGGGGAAGGTCAGCTTAGGTTTTTCTGCTCTTGGATCAGGTATGCCCGACGCTCGGGGTGACTTTCGCGGTGATTTCGCTCCTCGAAGTTTGCAAGAGCCTGAAGTGTGCGCCGGCGCAGCAGAGGAGCACCGGACACCTCCAAAGGCATCCGCTTGGCCAGTTCATACAGCGCGTGGGCCATATCATAAAAAGCATCCAGAATGGATTCGTCGCAGCCTGTGGGCACCGCCAGGTCTGCACCGACCACATCGTACACCCAGGTCACATAATTCGCCCGGAAAAGGGGAGTAATCCAGGCGTCTTCGGGTGCTGCGATCAGAGCGTCACTCAGTCTGAGCAGCTCCTGAAGGACATCGCGCAGGGAACAGATGGTCTCCAGGCTGTAGTAACTGGACCAAAAACGGAATCCCAACATGACGGGCGTCTCTGTCATCGTGGCAAAGGCATGGGAGATGGCGTTGACCATCAGAGCTTTGTCGTCTCCGGTCAGCCGGTTTACCAGGGGCTTCCAGATCCCGAAAGCCTGCTCGATGTAGAGTTTTCCCGGTTTGGAAGCCCGCCCGATGGTAGCTCCTTTCAGAAACAGTGCGTTGGCGTCTTCCGGGTCAAAGTCCAGAATCCGCTGTGCGCACCGGGCCGCTTCGGAGAGCTTTCCGCTCTGGTAGGCCTGAAATGCTTTTTCTGTATAGAGTTCAATCAGTTCATTTTCGGTTTCGGTTAAAACAGTCGCCATAGAAACAGGTCCCTCCCTGGATTTCATTCTGCCCGGCGGTTACAGATTGGCACAATGCTTGCCGGCTACTCGGCCGGTGGTCATGGCGTTGCCCATGTTGTTGCCGGCTGACGGGCAGTTATAGGCGTTGCCGAATCGCTGGCCCATGCAGTTGCCCACCGCATACAGGCCGGGAATGACAGCGTCCCGTTTGCAGTTCAGCACCTGCATATCGCCGTTGACCACCAGACCCGTGATGGTGTTGAGGCCGCAGTTGTACAGTCCCTTGCTGTTCTGCATGGATACATAGAAGGGCCCGTTCTCAATAGCGCGCATGGTGTCTGCATTTTTGCAGTAGTCCTGATCGTTGCCGGCGTGGCACAGCTCGTTGTAGCGTTCGAGGGATGCCAGGGCATTTTCGATCACATCCTCGGCCAGGCCAGCGTTGCGCAGCGCTTCCTCGGCGGTGTTGCCGACGTATACGGTGCTCATCATCTTCATGGACTTGTTGGCGATCTCAAGACCGGTGACTTCGCCGGAACCGACCGCCGGGTCCAGCGCTTCCATATCCTTCTGGAAGATATCCATGCCCTCCTGATAGCCCCAGTTGGGTGCGCCGTGGTCCAGGCCGGCCCGCTGGATATAGGCCATATAGTCTTTGTCCATGATGGCGAAGTTGCAGCTGTCTACCGTCGGCATCGGCTGGTGCAGGCACTGCACCAGTGCCAGACCAGCCATGGCCTCGTTCATAAACCGTTTGCCCTGGCAGTTCAGCCACAGGCAGGGGGTGGTGCCCCACGGACCGAAGCCCAGGTTGGGGCAGTTTACCGCGATCGGACGGGGATGGGTCTCGATCATGCCGCCAGCCCAGCAGCCCAGTTTGTGCCCCACGCCGGTGCAGTCGGTCATGCCGCCGACACTTTCACGGGGAATGCCGATGCGCTCAGCGTATTCGCCCACCTCCGAGCAGAGCTCCCATACCATATCAACGTTTCCGCCGAAATCGCCGGTGGCGAGGATCACGCCCTTGTTGGCGTTGAACTGGATATAGTTGCCGTCGCTGTCCTGGCCAATGACGCCGGTGACGGTTCCGTCTTCCGCTTGGGTAAGGACCACCGCGCTGGTGCCGCAGTACCAGGTGGCGCCCAGGTCTTCTGCTTCATCCCGGCAATAAGTCTCCAGCTCGCTCAGGCGGCTCAGGCCAGTGAGCTGTTTCTTGCCTACGGGCTGCTGGTTTATGGTGCCGATGGACTGGAAGGTGGAAGCCCACATCTTGTAGCCCTCGCTCTCCACCGGATAAGAACTGCCGTCGGGGAGATTGTAGCCGATCTGCACGATGCACTGGCCGCCTGCATAGTCAAATACATCCGAGGTGTCCGGCACCAGGGAGGCCAGGTTGTCCATCATCTCGCCGGAATTGTAGACAAAGGTCCGAATGACGTCGGTATCGCAGCGGCCATTGGCTCGGCGGACATATTCGTTGACGATCTCTTCCAGGTCATAGGGCCCAAAACCCCAGCTTTCCAGAAGCTTGGAGTTATAAGAGCAAATGTCGTCGCCGCGATAAATGATTTCGCCGTCTGCATGGCTTTCCAGCACGGCCACCGAGGCGCCCTGCTGTGCGGCCACCAGTGCGGCCTGCGTGCCCGCATGGCCGCCGCCAACAACAACCACGTCGGCGGTGTAAGTCTGGGCGATATCGGCGTCGTCAATCACAGGGGCTTCGCCCAGCCAGTCCTCGTCGCACATGTAACCGAAGGGACGGGCTGTTGCAGCGACGGTTTCAAACGACTATACAGACTGACCCTTGGCCTGGGCGATGCACTTGGCGGCAGCCTCTTTTACGGCATTGGTGGTGACGGTTGCACCGGAAATTGCGTCGATTTCGCTGCTCTGCGCATCCAGAATGGCCTGTTTCAGGGTGTCGCCGGCCGCCTGGCCGATGGAAGCCGTTTCGTTGGATAAATCCAACTGTACATCTGTGATTTTTTCCGTATCAAAGGTCATGGTCACGGAAACCTGACCAATTCCTTTTGCGCTTGCGGAATAAGTGCCGGGGATATAAGTGCCGGCCGAAGAGGACGCACCTGCACTGCTGCTTGCACAGCCGTTCATGGAGCCCAGGGCCGCCAGACCCAGTCCGCTTACGGCAGCGGCTCTCAAAAAACTGCGGCGCGAAATGGAACTTTTCACAAAAATCTTCCTTCTTTCGTGTGTTTGAATGCGAATCGGGCGGGCGTTCCCGGGTGGCCCGCCGGATTTGCTGGAGGATGTGACCACTGCAGGCAAAAGCGCTTTGTGTTTTCTGCTGTTATAATTTTAACATATAAAACCGGCCGCTGGAAATAGAAAAGAAGGATAACCTTATAACAAAATGGCATAAAGAAGATGCACGATGTGCCGCAATATGGTATACTGAAAAAAAGATGAAAGGGGCGTTTAGAGATGACACTGCAGCAGCTGCGTTATTTTTTGAGTGTTGCCGACAGCTTGAGTTTCACCAAGGCGGCGAAAGAAAACTATGTTTCCCAGACAGCTGTTACCCGTCAGATTCAGATATTGGAGAGGGAACTCGGCGCGCCCCTCTTTGCGCGCAACACAGCCCATGTAAAGCTGACCGCTGCAGGCGCTTATTTCTGTACTGCGTGTCAGGAAATCGTCCGTATTTGGGAGCGCGCTGCAATCGATGTGCGCCATATTGCCCGAGACCACACGATTACGCTTGCGCTGCCTACGGCTGTTGAGCAGGAGATTGTGGTAGGCCCGGTACGGGACTTTCGTGCAGAGCACCCGGAGGTTTCTTTTTCCTTTGTGAGCGGTGTGCGGCAGGAACTGATCAATGATCTCGTAGAAAGCAAGATTGATCTTCTGATCTCCATGGCCCTGGATCTGCCGGACTTGAGCGGCCTTCAAAAACTTTCTCTTCCTCCTGCACACGCGGTGCTGATGATGAGCTCGCTTCATCCGCTGGCGAAATATCCTTGTGTTTCTCCTTCCCAGCTGGAAGGTGAGCACTGGTTGCATCCTGCTCCAGCAGCATTGCGCCTACCCAGGAACGGATGAATGCATACTACCGAAAACTGGGACTTGGCAAAAACGCGGTCGTTTATACGGACACCTTTTCCAGCATGGTTTTGATGGTGGAAACCGGAATCGGAGTGGCTGTCGTCCCCTCCAATCTGCGAAATCGTCTTTCTACAGGGCTTTGCTTTGCGGAACTGGAAGGACCCCGGCAGCAGATGAAGTTTGTCGCCCTTTGTATGCCGGACAATCCAAATCCCTGCGCTCAGGATTTTTTTGCGTTTCTGTCCCGATATAAAAAAGCAGATGAAATGGGATGAAGGAACGAAAGGCCAGGGGCGGCAGGATCCATCAGCTGTTGCTTGCTGGGTTTGTCAGCTGAAAAAATGCGGCGAAGGCTGTTTGCCGCATCTGGGTATGTTGGGTGCAGTTGGCGGGGCGGTATATAACCAGTGAATGGATGTCCGGGCTGCCTGCGAAGAAGGGTGGAGTCTCCTTCGATCTTTGGAAAATCAGCATCCCTAATCTCCGGGGCGGAGCTCTATGATACCGCTGGCCCGGGCCATTGGAAAAATTGCAGAATAAAGTGAATTGTCAAACTAAGTGCAACAGGAATTAAGCTCGAAGTCCCATAATTCCTGGGCAGAATGGAAGTTAAGAACCTTGCGAGGCCTGGCGTTAATCAACGCCAGGTTTCGTTTTA
>NZ_NFHK01000013.1:0-70752 GCF_002161315.1 Faecalibacterium sp. An77 | reverse complement strand
CTCCTAATCATCCGACTATCCTCCCTAAAAGTATTCGACACACTTTTAGGATAGCCGGTCTTTAGGCGTGGGTCAATTTTTGTTCGGCGCTATGGGGCTATTATACTTCGGCGGTGATAATTGTCCGTTTTTACTGGTTCGGTTCACCTCGGAACTCGGCTCTTTTTTCGTATGCGTTTCGTACAAGTACGGCTCTGGACACACAAGATAGGGAAAGGGCCGGGAAAAATGTTTGCAAACTGTGCAGCCATAGAAGAAACTTCTGCGACGGGCAGGAAATTAGGGAGTGCCCCAACAAGCAGAGTCTGGCAAAGTGGATAGCCAGGCGCTTGGTTTGCCAAGAAGTCGGCATTTCAAAGCCGAATAGGTTTATCCATAAGTAAGAATAATACATACGAAAAGCAAACCCAGCATAATCCACACACGTATTTGAATTTTCCGAAGTTCATTTTGCAAGAAAAGAAAAGTATCCCCCGAGTGATTTGTTTTGTTGTGGCGTTTAAGAAGTACAAGACCCAGCTGATACAGTAAAGCAACTAAAATCAATGGTACAATTACAACTCTATAGCTTGTTATAAAAATGCTTCCTGTCAGCAAAAAAATTGTGCCAAAGATATCTACAACATTACTATACCCAGTACCAAGAGATTGACCATGCTTGTAGTTTCTGTATATCACCTTTGCATTATAAATCGTAAAAGCGAATAGAATAATGCAATAAATGATATCTAGGTATGAACCCATTCGTAATTTCCTCCGTAATGCAGCTGTAAAAACGAAAGGCCCGGACAAATTTCAGGAAACGGAAAACTAATACATATTGGCCGGTTTGCAGAAACGGTATAGGAAAATTCCCGGTCGGATTTCTGTTAAAGTTCATCACGACAGCTTCGATTATCGCCCGCCCGAAGCAAAAGTTCCCATATGAATATCCAGCACAGCTCTGGGCGGCTGAATCAAAGCGTCCTCATACTGGCACTTCCATTGAAGAACCCGGCTCATCCGCCCATCCTCGACGCCGTCCACCGTTTCGCCGTCTTTAATGGGATTATCGTTGGCCAGGATGTAAGAGGCCAAGTTGTAAGCGTGATTGACCACCCAGTTGGGGTCCATATCGTGGAAGTGATATTGCAGGTCCGGCAGATAGAGGGTGCTCATGCCCACAGTGTCAATCAGCATATCCTCGGTGCCCTGGATGTTAAAGAAACGTACATTCACCCCGAATCGTATGAACCGGTCCGGCCCTTCGATCTGGTGGGAGCGCACATCCTCCGCCAGAAACAGTTTGCCGCAGTTCTGGAAATAGAATGCCTCACAGGTAGGGTACAGTTCCGCCAGAGCGTCCAAGAAGTCAGCGTCCAGATTGGCCCGTTCCAAAGCTGGAAGGGCAGCCGCCAGCATATCGGCAGCGATCACCTGATACCGGCATTCCCGGAAGATCCGGTCCCGGTCCTCCTGGCAGTCCCACATCTGGCTCATCAGGAAGGCGTCAAAGCCTTTGCCTTTAAACTTGTCGCATTTCATCACCATTAGCTGGACCGGGCATTTGCCGTCCTTGAATTCCGCGATATGATCCAAGGCGGCAAAGCCGGCCATCTTGCTGTCGTGACAGAAACACTCTACCGCGCCGATGTGTTTCTCCATCGTGGAAGTCATTTTTTCTTTGTCCGGCATGTCCACCGGCTCTTTGAACAGCATTTGAATGAGGTAAGGTCCCCCGGGCTGGGGGCCTTTTTTGTCATCCAGGTTTTGCTGGAATACTTGATTGCTCATTTGTTTTCCTCCTTATAGCGTTATATTATGCGGCGATGGATAATCGCTACTTTGTATGCGGAGTTGCTCCAAGAACTAGAATAAGAGCCACACAAAACAGAATCAGTCCAATGAAGTTACGCTCTATCAGCAGTTTTATGGCCATGAGAAGCAGCAAGCCGAAAACCAGAATAATAATACCGTTCATACTTTTTCTTTTGGTCTGTTGGCAAACAGCTTGAACCGGAACTCCAGCTCTTTCTGGACAAACTCTTTCGGCAGGCCCCGGGGGTTGGCGATGAGATACCATACCCGAAAGGTGCGTTTCTCCGGATCTGTTTCCTGCCGGTAGAGCTGATAGCCCGCCTCATCCTCCTGTGTCCACTGTCCTGTCTGCCGCTTGGCCTGCACAAAGGGTTCCACCACCTGGTCCAGTTCCTCTTTGGTGCGGCTTGAGGCCCAGGCTTGATCCACATCCTTGGCGTGGGAGAGATGGAACAACATCGAGCCCATCCCGTTCTTTGCCTTATGCTCCGGCGTTCCGTGCAATTCTGCCTGATGGCGGTACTCCGCCAGCTGTTCCGCTGTTCCGTACCGTTCCACCATCTGCTCGTCCACATGGATGCGCCAGCTGTAGTCCTCCGCCTCAGTGAAGGGGGCGCAGACCGGCTGTAATGCCTCCACGGGGTCTGCCTCAAAGCGATCGATAAAATCGAGGTAGTGGGCTTTAATCAGAGGCAGGAAGGTGTCCAGCAGCTCAATGTCCAGCCGCAGGTCCTCTGTCAGCATCCGAAAGAATGAACCGCCTGTTGGAGATTCAATTCTGAAAGAGTAGAGGTAGTCATCTCCCTGCCTTATGATACAGCTGAAGCCCACCTCCACATTTCCATGGCCGATTTCGTAGTCTATGTAGTTGTAGCGGCTCCGGTCAAACCAGATCTGATAGGTCAGCCCGTTTTTCATTTTCTTTTTGAAGTCGCCCTTTTTCAGCCGCCTCCAGCCCTTTTCCTCCAGACCCAGGCCGTTCCACAGGTAGTCCAGAAGCTCCTGAAATATATCTGCCGGGCGTTTTTGTTCCATAGTCTCCACCTCCTTGCAAAAACTTTTTCTGGGATTCAGCGGTCATTTGCAAATCAAATATGGAGCAGGGAAACAGAGGTACAAACCATCTCATTCCCGATTCATTTACTGCCCTCACGGGTCGGACTTATTTTGCTCCATTGCTTGGGCGATCTGTTTCATAGCCATGTCGATATAGAGATACACCCCATCACGATCACAGTGGAACAGATTGGAGTAACATGTGCTTTCGTTCGGGTGAAGGGGATTCGGTTCCACTACTTCGGTGGCTTCCAGCAGACCAGTACCCAGTTCAGCCGCAGCAGTAAGAGCTTTTTTCAGAACAGCAAACTGCCCATCGCTCCAATGTTTCTCCAGATCTTCCAGTACCTTTGGTTCCTGCTCCAGATCCCGGAGAATCTGCAAAACCTGATTTGGAGACAGGTACACGCCGGAGCAGTAGTTTTCAATGATCTGGTTCTTTGCCGGATTGGGTAAGGCAGTGGGCACTACCTGCGCCCAGGGGGTGAAGTACCGGGCATATTCCGGCTTTTCCTCCATCAGGAAGGAGAAGCTGCTCCCTCTGGTATAATAGTAGTCCCGGAAAAATCCCTGGACCACCGCAATATAAAAACCATGGCTTTTATCAAACAGCTCGTCCGGTTCTGTCTCTGCCCCAACCCGCAGGGTGTCCAGATACTTTTCTGCATAGAAATCCTCGATTCCATGCTGCGCGGCAAGGGCCAGAACCTTTTCTTCCTGTCCCTGCTGCATCCAGGTTAGGGGAGTAAAATACCATTCCTGTATTTCGTCTGGCGAGATCGGGTGAAAACTTACATCGTATCCCATAAAAGTCCTCCTTAGTAATCAAGCAGGATGGGCACCTGCTGCTCTTCGGCAAACCGCATGCCCCGCCAGAACATGGAGAAGGCGAACTTGGCCAGGGATTGGGTGTCATACTGAGTGTGTTCCGGGATATCTGCCCTGCTGATTTTCCCATTCGCGGGAATAATTCCGTCTGTCGGATAGCCTTCCGTTTCGCTCCAGCTCAGAATGGTATCCTCATCGGCCTGCCACGCCAGCTGGTTCAGCTTCTCCAGCTCCTTCCGCAGTCCGCCCACCGTGGCGATGGCGGCGATGTTATCGGTGGGCAGAGGTGCCTGGAAGAAGAAGGCGTCCGCCAGAGGCAGCCACCAGGTAACCCCGCGAAATAGGGACCATACCTGTTCTTCATCCGATCCAAGGCGAGCGATCAGGGGATGTTCACCGAAGTCCCAGTCCTTCTCCACGGTGGAAGGCACCGGCTCGTCGTATGTATGGCAGGCGGCCACCAGCAGCATAGCGCCGAAGGCATCCCAATCCGGCTTGTCGGTGTAATAGGGCTTCTCATTATCCTCCGGCCAGGGAGTATAGGGGGGCTGGCCTGGCTGAGAAATGGCGCTCAAGATTTGATCCCGCCAGTTCTCCACTGCCGCCTGGATCTCAGCCGGGGACAGTTCTTCCTCGTTATCAGCTGCCTCTCCATCCGGCGTGATTTTTTGAAAGCTCCATCCATTTTCCTCCGCCCATTGCTGCGTGATGGTTTTCCAGTTGTGAGAATAGTACCGGGTCAATGTTCCGGCGTAGATGTCAAGTCCCATCGTGATGCCTCCCTCAAAGTTCCCCGCAAGGTATCCTTGCATTTTCATAGCAGGAAATTAGCTTGTCTAGCCATTCGTCCGAGTAATTCAGCCGTTTGCTATCTGCAATCAGTCCAAAGTCGTCAGAGATGTACCCTGCCAACTCAGCATTCTCCGTTTTTTCGTAGGCGGTGATGTATGCTTTCTTCTCTACTTCTCGGGTATCAGCAACCGTTTTTCCTTTTTTCAGTTCTTCGAGAGCCTGATAAACCCTGACCCATTCGCTGTCAAAAGGATCACTGTCTCTTTGATCTAAGAAATCGTCTATATGGAGTTCTTCATAATTGATTTGGCTCAGTTTGTCAAGCAGCTCATACATTTGCTTCTCCCACATGAATTTTACCTCTTATTCCCACTCAAAGGGTTCCTCTGTTTCTGTTTACTCAAAGCCGTTCCAGGGTACAGTCGTGCCCGGAATGGTCTGTATCCAAAATGATTTCCACGATGGCGTCCATAGTTTCTTTCCCGAGATTACGGACACTTTTTTCATAGGCCAGCCACTGGATGTGGATGGCTTGTCCATACTCATGCCGCCCGAAACCGCCCCGGAGAATATCGTTGAAGGCGTTCAGGTTCCGACCGATCTTCCGGTCCAAACCAAAGGTCAACACCCGCTCCACTTCGTCATAAAATCCGGCCATGTTAGAAAAGCGGCGGCCGTCGATGGTGATTTTCTGCTGCTGTGGTTGGTCTGCTGTAAACACCCGGTCGATCTGCTCCAGATTATACTCCAAGATCCAGCCATGAAACTGATGGTAAAGAGGCAAAAGCAGTTCTCTGGAACTGCCCAGCACATCCAGCCCCCGGTCATCGTACAGGTGATAGAGGAACGGTCCAGGCCCTGTCAGATAGACGCTGGACACAAAGCCGCTCCAGCCTCCGATATCTCCCAGAATGATCTCCTGCAAAAGTTGCTCCGGCTGAAAGGTAATCCCGCTGAGATCCCAGTAAAACTGCACTTGTGCATGGGTATCCCCATCTTCGTCCAGCTCTATGGTCGGAAGTTGCTCATTGGGAATCGGGAGTCCCATTCGCTGCCGGATAACGGTCAGCAGGGACTCGGCAGGTTCTTCATCGGGATACCCGTCGATCCGCAGAAGATCCGGCACTGCCGGAAGGCCCCGATAGATTGCGGCGGCCCGGTCCAGCGCCCCCTGAACATAGGCGGGGTTGGTTTTCAGCTTTGCCGCACTCCTGTCCAGATAGATTGGTTCCTCCCCGCCGATCTCAAACCGAATGCCTGCCGGCGCATGGTAGAACAGAGGGT
Source organism: Faecalibacterium sp. An77 (assembly GCF_002161315.1). Lineage (NCBI taxonomy): Bacteria > Bacillati > Bacillota > Clostridia > Eubacteriales > Oscillospiraceae > Faecalibacterium > Faecalibacterium sp. An77. The sequence continues at coordinate 64,995 of NZ_NFHK01000013.1, read as the reverse complement.
GTTCCAGTCCAGCCATGCCAAGCTTATGTAAAATGTCTTCAAACCGCTTTGCCAGCATGGTATCCCTCCGCCTTATAACATTTCATACAGCAGGGCAGTGTCGCCCCGCACCAGTTCCAGATGGGAGCGCAGCGTTTCAAGTCCGCTTTGCACTGTCTCGGTGGGCAGATCCCAGTCTGGGGCAATTTCAGCGGCCAGCTCCGGGAGGTCCTGCTCCCGCAGGGCTGCCAGCACATTAGACGCCAGCTCTCCCTCCAGCAGAACGCAGTCCAAGGCGTCCTCCGTCTGAGGAGCAGGGAAGCGGACATCCAGATCCAGCTCGCTCTCACACCAGTCCCAGATGGCCATATAGACCGCGCCGGAGCAATCGCCGCCTGACAGTTCCTGCTGCTGGCCCTCTTTGAGAAGATAAAAGGATGCGATCTGTGACATGGCAATTCCTCCTATATGTTATTCGCTTCCATCAGCCCTTCTGCCTGCATCCGGATCACATAGAAGGCCCGCACCCAGTTCAGCTCCAGCTCCATGGATTCCTCCAAAGCCAGCAGGCGGCGTTTTCCCAGCCTGCGGTCCAGAAGGGCAAAGATGCGGACAAGGGGATTCTCGCTGACAAGGCTTTTCTCAATGCTTTGGTTGTCAAGTTCGTGAAATGCCTCATAGAAAAAACTGTTGTCAAAACAGCCGTCGTTCAGCGTACCTTCATGGGCCAGCCGGAAGGGGGCCTTCGGGTCGTCCTCTCCGACACCCTCCCGCCGCAGGGCCTGATATCTGTTCCAGTAGTTCTGCTCATAGGCATAGTAGTTGCTCCGCAGCACCTCCACGCCGTCCAGTCGAATCGCCGCCCGGCCTGTTTGGTCATGGCTTTCCCAGTAACTGGTGGCAAAATACTGGATGCGGCCCCGGAGCGCCGGGCACAGGTAGTCATTCTCCAATTTGTTCCGGATTCCGCTCCAAGTGGATACTCGGCTGTTTGACATAGGCTTATTTCCTCTCTGTTGCATCTCACTGCTTTTGGAGATACTCCCGGAAGCATTCAATGAACTCCCGATTCCGCTTTGGGACATCGAATCCCTTCCGATGGGGAAAGAACCCCTCCCGTTCCACATCGTCCAGCAGCTTCGGCAAGTCGGAAAACCGGGCAAAGAAGGGCAGGGCATAGTCCTGAATCTGCTCGGAAATCTCTTGGATGGAGCGTTCCCGCTCCAGCAGAGTAGATACCTCATAGAGGGGGAAGTCATCATACCGGCAAGTCAGCCGGGCGATGGAGGTGCCCACGATACCGTCATAAGCCTCCTCCGGCCCTTGCTGCTCACTGCGCCATTGGGCAATCACAGGGGAACTCACATCGAAGAAGGCAGTAAAGGTGGTGGAGCCAAAGCGGATGGAAGGGGAAAAGTAAAAGGAGAACACAAAGATACCGTCTTTTTTGTAGATGTCATTTTTACTCTTGCGGTATTTGTAGCCCAGCGGAATCAATGGCTCCGCGATCCGCTCACAGGTGTAGACGAAGATCTCGCGGGGCTTGGTTCCCTTGGGGAAATCCTTCTTCTCCATGTTGCTACCTTCTTTCACCCATTTACAGCTGAGCTGTCACTCGCCCTGACATGTTCAGCGTTCATTGAGATACCTCGCCAACTTCTTCTCCAGCAGTTCTGCCATATCATTGCAGAGGCGCTTTACTTTGTCCTGCTCATGGGCATAGTACCAGATGGTTTCCTCTCCGGGGCGGAGCAGGAGCTGGTCGCCGTCCGCTTCTTTCCAGAACTCGCCCAGCACACAATACCGCTCTCCATGGATGGTCAGATCAAACATCCCGGAAAGGGAAAGGATTACGCCTGTGGATACATTGATGCCAGCGGTCAGCAGGAAAAACTCCCTCACCTGAGCCGGAGGGGTGAAGCTCAGTGCTCTTTCCTGGTTCCCGATCTGTTCCTCTGTGGCGGCGGGCTTGATCTCGTCAGAGGGGTCAAGCACCTTTGCCAGCGCCTTGGAGAACTTGGGGTAGCGGGCAAACAGCTCCGGGTTATTGGCCTTGAATTGCTTTTGCTTTTCCCGTTGTACCCGCTTTTGCTCCTCACAGAAAGCGTCCAGTTCTGCCAGATACCGCTCCTGGTAGAGATTGCTGGCCTCAAATGCGGTGCCGCTCTTTTCCAGAATGGCGATGGCTTCCTTTTGGCTGCCAAGCACCGGGACCCACTGAAAGCCGTGTCGGCAGGGTTTCAGCTTCAGAAATTCGCCCCGACTCAGCAGGGCTTCCAGCTCCGGCTCATGCTCGTCCCACCAGCCCCGCCAGGTTTCGGGGGATTCCCGCCCCTCGACCAAGTCCAGGAGTTCTGCAGTCAATGAGTCTTTGTTCATAGGTGTCCACGCTCTTTCCCAACCATCACTTCCACATTACTCGGTAGCACAAAGTTTATTCATTTTTGGAATCAGTAATTTATCCATCCACTGACAAACAATCTCAAAGGTATTGTTGATTTTTTCTTCATTTCCTATATCAAGATATATTTCATTGTCTCTTAAACTGTAAAACAGTGGTTGTGTGTTGATGTCTGGTTTGGCATAACCATAAGGGTCGTATGGACGGGTGTTGATTATATAGCAAACCTCTATGCTTATGCTATCCTTTGTGTTCCCGCCAAATGAGGAAAACGCAATCATATAGGTGAAATTTTTACTGTGCCTCGTAAGTGTTTTGTCGGATTTTTTATACTTGAAGCCTAAATGCCCGTACTTTCCTTGCAACTTGGTTCCAAGCATTTGCATTGCTTTGTTAAAGTTCATTGTGCCCCCTCCGTTTTCTCATCGTAAAAATAAATATAGTTCATTTCTCCGTTTCAGAGGGGGCAGGAATAGATGCTCATGACCCCGTAATCAGTGTGCAGGACAAGTCCACTCTTGGTAAAGGCAAAATTCACCTGCCGTACTACAAAGGGATCATCAATGGTGGCCAGCAGCTGGCCGCTGCCGGTATCCCATACTTCTATGGGGGAGCTGCCACGCTCCTGCTGAACGGCCATCAGATTGCCGTTTGTCCGTACCATACATGTGTCTGAAAAACTCAGCCCCTGCCGGACAGGGAAGGGAAATGGATTGTCCATCTCCTCTCCGGTCTGGGTCAGATAGAATTTGCCTCCCACTGAGAAGCATTGGTCATCCGGGGAGAAGAAGGGATGCCAGCCCTCATTTTGGATCACCACTTTTTGGGCGGACTTTAAATCGACCAGCACATACTCACCCTCGGTGACGCGGTAGGCCGCTTTGCTTTGCCGGGGAGAGAGCATCCCAAAGCAGTAATAGGCAAAATTCGGGTCTTTTGACTTCTTGCATTTTACCGTTTCTCGCCATACCTCCGTGCTGCTGCCAAAGTCAAAGACCACGATTTCCTGGCCCGTGTACCACAGGGCCAGGTCGCCGCTGGCATCCAGCATGGTTTTCATGCTGTTTTTCTTGTTGGCAAAGGGCGTGATCGTATGAGTGAGGAGAGAAAGCTGCTCCAAAAGATAGCCGTTGTTCAGCAGCAAGGTATTATTGGGGCAGAGGACCTGCTCATAGGTCATCCGCTTGGCACCCAGAGAGACCATTTCAAGGATCTCCCCGCTGCCATCGAAGTGGTAGAGGATCTCGTCCTCAAAATCTCCGGCTATCCTCGTCAGGAAGAAGTCATCTCGTGTGAGAGCGGCAGCCAGGGGCATGAAGCCGTTGCTGTCCTTCCCGACAAACCGATGGCACCGCGTCTGTCCAACGGCGGCGTCTGGATTGTGATAGATGAATCCTTTCCGCATCTGGCCCATCATGGCGCTGGCTGCCTTGCTCTTGACCTGGAAGGGGGAGTCGCACAGGATCTCTTTGACCTTCCCGCCATTCAAGCAAGTTCGGATGATATGTCCGTCAATTTCAATCCGCCACTGTTTGTTTGTGACGGGGTTGAGGAAGGTTTTTTCAATCATGGTTTTGACCGTTCCTCCTTTCGGATCAGGATGCTTTTTCCCTCGGAGTTGATGCTATACAGGTCATCCAGATGGATGTGGAATCCATCCCCGCGAAGAGTTTCTGCCATACCCAAAGCGGCTTTCGCCAATAGAAGCAGCCCCGCCCGGTTTCCCGTTAGCTCCAATTCATTTCCATCAGCATGAGTGGTAAAGGAGAGGTGGGCTTCCGGTTCCACTGGAAGGATGGGCAGTTGTTCATCATTCAATTGAATGGTCAGTGTTTTGATTTGCATTGCCTGCTAGGGCACCTCCTACATCAATCCCACCAGAGATACCAGACGGTGGACTGCCGCAGCACATCGGCCAAAGCGCCCAGGGTGGCATCCTCCGGCCCCTGGTCGATGACATCGGGGCAGAAGCCATACAGCTCTGCCGCCGTCTCCATGGCTTTTTCCTTGGGGACAGGGGCGGGGAGGGTAAACTCCAGTTCGTCATGGCTCATGGCTCCAGGCACCGCGCCGTACCGCTCGAACCAGTATTTGGCCGCAGCCATCAGCTGGGGCGTGTCGGGGCAGTCATTCCAGTTTCCGAAGGGCAGGTAGGCGAAGATCTCCCAGGGATTCTTGACCGGAATTTTCGCCAGAATGAGAGGGTGGGTCATATCGGTATCAGAATCCCAGTAGCTGGAGAAGCGGTCGTTTGGTTCTCCGCCCTCCATCTCGCCCAGGATCTCCTCCTCCCAGTCCATATCATCGTCGTCGGCTTCTTCCTTGCGCTGGCCGATCAGCTCCTCCAAAACCGCCTTTCCGTCCTTGACAGGCGCGGAGAGCATCTTCTTCCGGTACTCCGTTACAGTTTTGAGGTCAAATTCGTAAATGTCCGCATCATTCTTCGGGTCGGCGTTCATCACCAGACACTCCAGCAGCGTTTCGTCATCCGCCTTGATGAGTACCGGCACAAAGCCTTCTTTGACACTTTCCCGTTTGGCATAGCTGTATGCCGACATAATGGGATCATCGTCCTTCATGGAGGGGAAATAGGTGCATTCACAGTCCAGATACTCCATCAACGCCTCAGCCAGTTCGGAGGGTTCCAGCGTGTCCTCGTCGAAGTCCTGTCCCTGCCAGTTGGTGAAGCGTTCCTCGATCACCTTTGCCATGGCCTGGTAGTAGTCCTCGTCAAATGGGATGAACAGTGGGGCCTTAAACTGGAACTCATCGGAGTAATACTTTTCTGGGCCGAGATATTCCAAGGCATAGTTTTCAATGTCACGGGGGAAATTTGGACTATCAGGTTCGCCATAGTAGTAAGAAGTAAATGCTCGCCCAACCTTATTGAACATCGGAACCATAATCTGCCCGTTCAGTTTGTCCCGAATAAACGCCCGCAGATCCACACTGGCAGGGTCGGCTTTGACCTGTTTGGCCACTTCGCCGTATTCGTTCAGAAAGTCCTCGCCCATCAGATCATGCTCTATGCACCAGCGGAGGTAAATGGCAAAGAGGTTATAAGCATTTATGGGGTCAACGGGCAGCCCCTTCTCCTCAATACTCTCGATATGATAGGAGACATCGTCCATCTCACCGTCAAAATCATTATTGGAAAGAGTGCCCCGAGTGATAGCATCCTGGCGGGTGGGATTCACCACAAAAGAGATGCCCTCCATCTTATCCAGCAGAGCATCCGCGTCGTGGGCCAGTTTGAAATCCATCTCATCCCGGTAGAGGGGGATTACCTGGTAGAAGTTGACCTCCTCGTCGTTTGGCAGGGTGCAGACTTCGCTGCCATCCTCGGTGCCCTGGGGGCCGGTCAGGATGGCGGCGCACAGCTCCGTATCCGGTGCAAAAGGCTCCTGATTGTCCATGGTGTGGCCCCAGCCCAGCCAGGTATCGCTGGCAATGGGCAGGCGGGCCAGGGATTTCAGCAGACGGATGGGCCAGTACCACCGCTCGTCTTTCAGGTCCTCGTACTTCAGCTTCCAATCCTTGGGCAGCGCGATGGCCAGCTCCGCCCGCTCAAGCTTGTACTCTGCCAGCTCCTCCGGCACATTCATCCGATGAGCACCCATGCCCATCGTCACCAGGGTGTAGTAGTCATGTTCCTCAGAGGGCGGCACCACGCAGATGTCCACATGGATGTCGGGGGAACTCAGTTCGTGAAACACGGTCTCGAAATTGCCGAAATACTGCTGGATGTGCCCTTCAATGGCTTCCATTTCCTCCTCAGAGTAGACCTCGGGAGCGCCGGTTTCCTGATCCTGGGGCGCTTCATCCTCCGGCTCATCGGGCGTTTCAGGGTCCGGGTCATCTTCTCCTTCGTCCTCCGGGCCGCCCTCCGACGGTTCCCAGGAGATTTTCAGGGTCATCTGATCCTCGGGCAGAGAGACCCCCGGGCTGCGGGTGATGGCGTGTTTATCGTCTGCCGCAAAGCCGATGGTTTCTCCATCATGGAGCTCCGCATCGTTTTCCAGAACATAGGAGACAAGGCTGGCCAGGAAGTCCCGCAGCTGGTTCGGGTTGGCATCGGTGCCCAGCACTTCCATCTCGTCCTTGCCGAACACATCCATGCCGTATGTATAGCCGTTCATGCCGTTTTCGTTCCGGTACAGACCGAACCAGACCCAGTTGAAGATGGGCAGCTCGTCCTCCTTCAGCATATCGGCAAAGCCCTCATAGAACCGGGGCTCAAACACCACGCCGCTGGTATAGACACCGGTGGCGTATTTCTGGCGGCAGCAGGCGGCCAGCATCTTAGTGAACAGTTTGCCCTTTTCCAGCAGATCGTCCTCTTTGCCGAGAACCGCCACCATGATGTGGGCGCGGTGCTCCCTGGCGATCTTGACCGCATCCTCCCACATATAGTTGTTTTCTGCGTTGGCCTCGGCCTCGCCACCGGGGATAGGATAGGCGGCCAGACTGACAGCGGCCAGCATGTCGCCCACCTCAAACACCAGGGCGTCGTCGCCCTTCTCCTCGCTGGCGTCGTATTCATCCACGGCGATGTCCCACTTTTCCTTCATGTCCCGGATGAACTGCTCTTTATCCCATTCTGCTTTGGACAGCAGCACAAAGCCGGTGAAGACGCCTGTGTGGTCACTATCATCCTCGGCCTCTGTCTCGGCTCGCTTTGCGATCTCTTTCTGGCACTCCTGAATCACCGCTGGGGCATTCTCGTCCTCCGGGTCCAGCTGAGCCCACCGCTGGGCGTAGGGGATGGCCTTTTCCTCCTGACCATAGAGATACTGATAGGCATAGGCCATCCGCATATTCCACTCCGCCTTGTCCTGGCCTTCTTCCCGGACAGACTCCAGCACCTCGATGGCTCGGCGCAGGGCTTTTTCTGCTTTATAGTAGGGTGGTTCCTCCTGATGGTCGCCCAAAACTGCGTAGTTTTCCAGCGCCCGGGCCATGGCATAGACGATGCGGTAGTTCCGCAAGTCCTCCGGGATGGCGTTCAGCGCCTGGATGCAGCGGGTGTACTCGTCCTCGTCGTTCCACTGCTCCAGCTGCTGGAAGAATTCTTCCTCATTCTGTGGGGTGTAGGGGATATAGTCCATACCCGTCAGCGTCTCGTCCAGCTCAGGGACCTGATTCTCATTGTCCGGCTCCTCCTCGGGCGGCGTTTTCACGTTCACCGTGCCTGCCTCCCGGCGGAAGGTGTGGAAGCTGGCCCAGGGAACATCGCTGTCCGCAAAGAAGGATTTGGCCATTTGCAGTGCCGCCTGGAGGTCCCAGGCGATGAAGTCTACATAGCCGCAGAAAAGGCCGGTAGCTCCACCAGTCAGGGTGAGCACCTCGGGGCCGTCCCCGGTGGTGAACAATTCCTCCAACTTGTCCCGGAAATCGAAGATTTTCTCCGTTCCTTCCTCCTCCCGCAAGGTGTCCAGAGGATAGCAGAAGAAGCCTGCCACCGCGCCGTCGGCATGGAGATTGTCCATGAAGTCATTGTCGGCATTCAGGTATCCGTTGAGGAGTGGCACACAGTTGGTGGAACCGGCCATCACATCCAGCCGCCAGTCAGCGTCCGGGTCCTGGTTGGGTTCCATTTTGTAGCCAAGATAGCTGTTCAGATAGGCTTCTGGGTCGGTGGAAAGGTTCGCTCCCTTTTCTTTCAGTTTGTCAGGCAGCTGGGACAGGAGGAATGACTGCTCCGCCTTGGGCTCCTCCAGCACATTGAAGTCATCAATGTACCACATGTGGGAGATCTCGCCCAGCACTTGGTCGGTGAGGGTGGTGAGCATCCACCAGACCCGGCCTTCCGCCTCCCGGAGCATGGGCAGCAGCTTTTCGCAGTAGACGGAGATGGCGAAGCTGTTTTCGCCCTGCTCCTCCAGCCAGATCTGCACATCCTCCCCGGAGATGTCCCATCCATCCTCGGTGCGCAGGCCGGTATTCGGAGAGGGCTGACGGCCCACAAGGATGTTCCAGTGCTCCAGCACCTCCTTGGTGGCGTGCTTCTGGAAGTAGATCAGCTCAAACAGCTTGACCTTGTCCCCCTCCGGGGTGAGGATCAGCTCGTACTTCTCGCCGCCCACGCCCATCTCGAAGGAGATTTCATCAAACGCCTGGTTCAAAGCTCCTTGCATTTGGTCCACGATTTCGGCGCTGCGGGTATGGTCTTTGTCATCATCCATCATCTGGCGCAGCTCCGCTTCCATTTCGGCAAAGGTCTCCCACCAGTTCTCTGTCCGCTCCCGGAAGCACTCCGAGAACTGCGGCAGAGAAACGCCTTTCTTGCACGAGTCGATCAGTTCCTCAATGTCCTGTCGGGTGTTGAGTTTGGGATCATCACCAGGATGCAGTTCCAGAGCTTTTTCAAAATACCGCAGAGCGCGGCCCTCCTGATCCAGATAATAGTAGGCATACCCCATGCGGAAGTTCCAGGAATAAGTGTCTCCCAGCTCCTCCTCGTGGGACTGCATCAGTTCCAATGCCTGGTGAAGCAGCTTTCTTCCCTCCGGCTCGCCGGGGACTGCCAGATTGTTGTAGGCCCGGGCCAGCTCCATGTCGGCTTCCGGGGTGCGCTCCGCTTCAGGCAGGGCGGTCAGGGCGTCAACGATCTTCTGGTGCTGGTCTTTCTCATGCCACTTCTGACACTGCTTCAAAATATCCATATCCGGGTCCTCCTCGTCCTGTTCTGGTTTCCAGTCTTCGATTGGCTGAAACGCACCATTCCCGTCCCGCTCAAAGGCGCAGGGGGCGGGGGTGTTCAGCAAGGGGATAATATCGGGGTCATCGTTGCAGATGGTGTTGAGGCCGTAAATACCGGCATTGTTGGGGTCATCCATGTAAGCGTCGCTCTCGTCACCGGCGGTGAAGCGCCAGCCGCTGTCCCAGTCGCCGTCCGGCTTCTCCCGGTAGCAGTAGCCAACCTTGCAGCCCTCCACCGTGATGCGATTGGTGGCAATGCAGCCACTGGCTCCTGACCAGTCGGGGAGCAGATTCTTCATGTCCTCTGCCTTCACATGGTAGTCCCGGTTGCGGCCGGCAGCTTCGTACAATTCCTTACGCAGCGCCTCCACATCCCGCGCCATCTCCTGGATTTCCTCGTTGCTCATCATCTCACTGAGGTCATAGGTCAGGGGATTCTGGGAAAAATCTGCCAGAGCTTTGTTCATGGCGTCGTGCTCCTCTGGCGTGGCGGTGATGCGGATACGGCGGGATGGGGCGTTGTACTCGTCCAGATCGTGGAGGTTCACACTGCCGCTGACGCTGCACTCCAGCAGGATGGCGGCCAGGTCGGTGACCACATCAATGGCGAAGTGGAAGTCCATCTCCACGCCATCGGAGTGTGTAAACTCCAGATACTCCACGGTCTGGCGGAAGTCCCAGTTCTGCTTGTCCAGCCCAATCTTGGCGAAGATCTCGCTGAGGGGGATCTCCTCCTTCTTCTGGTCTGCCAAAAAGGCCACAAGGTTCAGGCTGTCATCCGAGCCTCCGATAAAGTTGCCCCAGTATTTTTTGATATACATCTGTCACGCCTCCTTTTATTCCGGCCACTCATCTCCGTCACAACGGCTGATGAAGTCATAGTGCAGGCTCTCAAAATAGTCGTTGGGATAGGCTTCACCGTCCTGATGAAGCTCCAGCCCCTCCAGATCCATCATCTCATTGATATATGCAAGGGTATCGTGGATACCCGCAATATGTTCCTCCTGAAGCATCTCAGCCAGCACACCTTTCTGCTCCGGGGTCAGTGCGGCGAGAAGTTCATTTTTCGCCTTGTTGTCCTCTGTCTTAGGAAAGCCATCGCCCTTGACCCACAGGGCCGTCATGCTGTCTTTCCGCTCCACAAGGCCGTCAATAAATGCTTTATACAGTTCCAGCTCCTTGCTCATGGCAGATCCTCCATTCCCAAGCAATTTACTTTCGGATCAAACTCCCGTCATCAATGAAGGCAGCTTCCCGGATGCGCCGGAGGGATTCCGGTTCCAGCAAAAACTCCCGCAGGTTCGGGTCCTCAAAGAAGGACATGGGGCGCACCTGCGTCGGCCCGGCAACCGCCCACAGCCGCGATGTTGCCAACCGCTCTGCTGTCTGGAGAGCTTTTTCATGCTCGCCCAGATAGAGATAGCGGGCGATGGCATCCCGATAGGAAGAGTCCGCCAGGGGTACGCCCTGAATCTCCTCAAAGAGATCTACGGCATCCCTGGCAGTTCCGAACATACAGCAGTGATTGTACAGCTTCCGTTTGGCGTCTGGCTCATCCGGCGAGAGCTTTTTATTCTGCTCTGCCAGCTTTGCCCAGAGCTGCTCCTTTGTCTGCGGTTCCTCCGGTTCATGGTAAGGATAGTTCTTGTCGTTGTCTGCAAAGGGCATAACGCCCCGCTTGAGGTAGTCCATCAGGATGCCACAGAAACGGTCCCGCTGGGGGAGGCCATTCTCAGCCCGGATACGTTCCTGTTCCTTGGTCAGCGCCTCAATCAGCTCCTGCTCCCGGTGGAGCTGGATGGCGGCCACCGTCATGGCAATCATGTGTTCATCGCTCACATTGCTGTAGTACCACTCCTCCAGCCAGGGAAGGATGGTCAGATCTAAAGCCAGCGCCTTTTCATAATCCATGTTGAAATATGCGACCTCGGCCTTGACCGCTGCTACCTGATGGGGATATTTTCCAGCAAAGGATTCCAGGGTGTCCAAGGCTTCTTCTTTGCCATCCATGATTTCATAGCAGACCATGCGGACTTTCTTGGGAAGTTTCACGACATCCATGTTGACGCCTCCTTCAGCCTTTTTGTAAGTAGTAGGTTCCACACCGGCTCCACAGCCGGGTGTCCAGGGGTTGTTTTCTGCGGTAGTATGGGTCAAGGCTGTTTCAACCCATCCTCCAAGCGTTTCAGATAGATGGCAGGGACCACCTTTGTCAGCCACACGCCGTTGGCGGAACGGTAAAAGGAATACCCGTCCCGTTGCATCTGACCGGCATTCACCAGGTAAATCACAGGCTTGCCGTGCCGCTGGCCTACTTTCTTGGCGGTTTCGGGATCGGGGGACAGATGAACATACAGACGGCTCTGGGGGAGCAGGCCCTGGGCCTCAATGGAGGCAGCAAACCGCTGGGCTGTTCCGTGGTAGAGGGTTTCAGGCGGTTCGGTCAGGGTTAGTTCCACATCCACCTGGATGGAGTGCCCCTGGTTGGCCCGGATTTTGGTTCTGTCCTCGCTGAAGGAATACCGCTGCTTTTCATCGCTCTGCACGATTTCCTCCAGAATGTCCCGATTGATGGAATACTTCTTGCTGATGCCAGCCAGCAGTGCATTGACATCCGCCCAGCCGTGAGCATCCAAATGAATTCCAATGACCTCCGGTTTATGCCGTAGAATCAAACTCATGTATTTGCTGATCCTTGTGAGATCGGGTGCTGTTTCTCTCATGCTGTCCTCCGCATTCTCAAATGAATTCCACCCGGATGATGGGCCGGTAGAAGTCATAGTCGCCGTTCAGTTCATCGTTCTCCTGCACCTCCGGCTTGCAGTGGGGGGAACAGGGCAGGAAACCGAGGAAGATTCCAAGTCCGCCGCAGATGCTGCGCCCGCCATCACCGCCGCAGGTGGTAAACTGCTCGGCCTTCAACACCTCCCGCATATAGGGGTCATAGGCGATGGACAGGCCGAAGAAGTTGGGCTCCTCCATATCGTAGGGTCGGTCCTCGTCCTCATCCATATCCTCGAACCAGTGCAGGTGCATGGAGTAGTCCATTCCATCTCCCCAGGGGAATAGGGTGCGGCACCCGCCGCCGCACAGATAGGCCCACTCGTCTGCCGTAGGTAGCGAGAGCCCCTGCTTTTCCAGCCCGGCAAGGAGGTCATCGTAGTCTGTGCGGTTATAGATACAGATCTGAAAGCCTTTTTCCGTCCGCTCAATGCGTGTTGACTGGTGCAAGGTAAGGCTGTCAAGGTCGCTCCAGGCAAACTCCCGGAACTGCTTCAGCCAGTCAGGATGGGCGGACAGTCTGGGATCGTCCATTGTGACCGTCTCCCAGCAGAGTTCTTCCAGCTTTCGGCCCACCAGCATGGGGCCAATGGCTGCCTGCCGAACGGGAGCCATGCTTTCCCGGATCATCTCCTCTGGGTCCTGTTCCATCTCCCATTCTTGGAACAGATAGTCCAGTTCCTCTCGGCTGTCTTGATCTAGCCCAACCGCGAACCGTTCCCAGCCCAGGGTGACGGTATCGCCGGGAACGAAAACATACTCCCGGCCATCTTTCTCAAATATACCGGTGGTGCAGCTCTGGCCCCAGCGGTCAAAGGTATGCAGGCCGAGAAAAGACATAGTATAACGAGCAGCAAGGCTTTCCATCAGCGCCTGCTTCTCGGTGGTTTCCATTTGATTGAATTGGGTGCGAAATAGTCTTTTGTTCATAGCAAGTCCTCCTACAGCCTATCCAGATTCTCCTGTAGATCGCCCTGCATCAAGTGTTGGGCAATGGCTTGGTTCAGTGCCTTATGGGAGTGATAGGCTGCCTGCTCTACATCGTGGAGGCACTCCGCCATCAATGCCTCTGGCGAAATGCCTTCCCGTTTGCCATAAAGATGGCCGAAGGCATAGCACACAGACTTTAGAAAGTCAAAAATGTAGTCGTGATTTCCGCGCATACTGGGCAGATCATTGAATGAGCCCATACCACCGTATGCCCGAAGATGATGGGCAACCTCCCGCCGCTGATTCCAGTCCTGAATGTCCCGCTCCAACCAGTCGATCCAGTTCTTGAATTCCGGATGGTCTGCCTGAAGGATTGAGCGCAGACAGATCAGAGCCTCAGTATAAATATCTGTCTGTTTCATCAGATTCCTCCCAACTATTTTCCGAAATGCTCCAGATATAAATCCCGCACAGAATAAGGGCCTACAAGGTTCGTTTCCTGCCGGCCATCCCAGGAATACACATGAATTTTGCCCTCGTCCCCAATGTACTGCTGCTCCTCAAAGGATGCAGGGAAGGGGCATCTTTCTACCATGCTCCAGTCGATCTTGGATTTCAGACCATCAAACTCCTCGCGCTTGAGCCTTTTAAAGTTAAACACCAATGCTGCTCCAATCCCATCGAACAGCAAGTCTGCGTATTCTCTGGGGGTGATGCTCTCGCTCACATTGGCGGCATCAACATTCACGTCCAGAACCTTGTTGCCGTAGTTTGTCCAGATTTTATCGGGGGAGAACCAGGTGGTGCGTTCCTCAGAGCCTGCAAAGTCCTCACGGGGATACCATCCGTTTGAGCTGTCCGGCTTGACGCCTTCCCGAAGCGTCCCGTTGTACGGGGAAAGCGGATAATACCGGTGCCGCACCGAATCAAATCGGCCAAAGGCAATTTTCAGCAGATACTTGTGCTTTTCGCTACGCATGAGCTTATGGGGCTTCACAATATGTTCTTCGATCAAACTCCAAATGTACTCATCCACACGGATGGATACACGGGGACGGCTGAATAGTGTGATTTTGTGGGTGTCTGTATCCACATTGAGCCAGACACGATTGATCTCAACCATTGTCATTCCTCGCTTTTCAAAACGCTCCGCTATAAAATCGGCTTTCCCAGATGGCCTCAAATTCCGCCTGCTCTATGATGCAGGCGTGGAATTCCTCGCCCCAGACATGGGCGTTCAATTCCTTCACGGTGGGGATTGGCGTGATCTCGATGGCACCGTCGTAAAGGTCGGGGATGTTGCGGGTGTGGCCGTCGGCAAAGATATCAATGGAGCGATGGGCCAGCCGCTCCTTTTCGGTATCCACTTCATAGAGGATGACTGATGGTTCACCCGCTGGTGCGCCCTCCCAAAAGAGCTTGATGTACTCAATCATATCGATGCCCTCATCGTATCATTTGAAATAGTAATACCAATTCCCGCCAAATTCCCGGTCACATTCCTCCTGTGAGGCAAAGGTGCAGTCCTTGATTCCCTCAATGGGGTAATGACGATTTATCAGCTGCTTTCTGTGATAGGAATTGATCTGTTCTGTCAGGCCGCTCTGCTGCGCCGTCTCTAATTGCGAGTCTGTGGCAAAGATGTAGGACACAAAGTAGTTGTCCGGCTGGATGTAGTAGCCAAACTCAATGGCCTGCTGGATGTCATCGAAGTGGTGTTTTACATCCTCCATGCAGGCTTCTATTACTTTTCGCCATGCAAACTCCTGATCTTTATTTCTCATGTTCCACCTCACCTATACCCAGATAAGTCCCCATCGTTTTTTCATTGTCACAGGCCGCCCGGATCATTTTGGACAGTAGCATCAAATCATCGATGTATTGGGAGTACACGCAGAACACATCTTCGTCGGAGTCGAAGTGAAACAGATCCTCACCGCTATTGTTTTCCTCGAACTCCCGGATCACGCCCCGAACCAGCCGCTCCCAGTCTTCGCTGCTGCCGGTCAGTCCCAGTCGGCGGAATTCCTCCATCCTGAATCCGTCGCTGATTTTTAGAAGAAGGGAGATCGCATAGGGGTGGTGGGGAATAAGAAAGAATGGCGCGATCTGCTCCGGCTTCACCCAGATTTTGAAGGGCGGGCGCGGATCAGGTATCCAGGGCAGCATCTCCCATTGGTCATCCCGTCTATTTCCGTATTGGCAAAAGTCTTTCATGCAATCCCTCTCTTTCCGGCATATCAGGAGCCCAGTTGGCCTCCGTTTGCCGGGCGGAAGAGCCTGCGGCCAGCCAGCAGTTCCTCCAGCTTTTTGGCCAGTTCCTGGACAATGGCGTGGCAGGGGCGTTTGTAGCCTGGTATTTCCAGACATTGCAGCCCGGCACACTGGAGAGTTTCATATTGGTTCAACATAAACAGGGTCAGCTCTGAGATAAGCTGGTATCCCTCCATATTGTCCACGTCGGTGTGGCCTTCCTTGGCAGTCTTTAGGCCGATGATTCCTACCGCCACCGTAAAAGCCCCGCAGCAGGACACTTCCGTCTGCATCCCGATGCCCATTACCGAGAACATCTTGCGGGTTTCCTCGGATAAATGCAGGCCATAGTATTCGTTGCAGGCTCGGAACATAGCTTCGGCACAGGTCAAGTCGGTGTCGATGTGGTAAAAGTTGACCAGTTCGTAGAGTTTCATGTTTCCCATACACTGCTCCAATCGCAAAGCATTTCGTTTTCTGTCACCCGGCGCAGCTCGTCCCGCACCTCCATCAGCGCAAAGCCCAGCAGGTTTTGTCCACGCCACTTCATGGGGTCCTGGGCCTCCGGCGAACTGGCCGCGAGGCGGATGCCCCAGATGGCATCGTAGGGGCTGGCCTCCACCAGCACACTATCTCCGGTGGAAAGGAGAAACTCCCGCAGTTCGCGGTTCTGGCTGAATTTGTGCCAGTTGCCAAACAGCACAATGGCGTACTTGAACTTGTCCCACACCTTCTGGTCAAAGCCCCGTACCCTACGGCCCAGGGCCTTGATCTGCTTGGGATCGCTACACGCCAGGATTTCCTTACGGATTTCCTCGTCGCCAAACAGCTGGGCTTTGCTTGCCATCATATACTGCTCCATGCAGAGGTAGGAGTCAGCCGTCGTATAGAAGTCCTCCATCCACCACTGGCTGAGGCAGCTTTTTGTCAGCTGGCCGTCTTCAGAAGGCTGATGCCCCCAGAACAGGCACAACTCTCGTGTTCTCCCAGCGGCAAACTCCTGCTGAAGCCACTGGCGGGTGTACTTGGGCCGGCCCCCCGGCTGCCACGCATCCACCAAGAAGTCACCATGCTCCAGCACCTCACTGCTGTCCTCGTCATCCCACCAGCCCTTCCAGGTCACCGGTTCAGGAAAGAGGGTGCGATATTCCGTCCGCTCCTCCGGGGAGAGGGTGTCCAGCCAATCGCCAAATCGGTCTATGTAATCTTCCCCATAGCCCATGCGCCAGCCAATGGAGTATCGCTCGATCTCCCGGTGGGCCAGCCAGGGGGGAGGCATGATTTTCTTATCTTGTAGTGCCATAGGGTTTGTCCTTTCCTGTTGACTATTATTGCAGTTCTTCTTTCACATTCAGTGGAACACCGTCCAGAGATGTGATTTGTGCCAACTCTGCTTTGGTCAGGTTTTTCAGGAAAATGCAGTATTCGTCCGGGTGGCCTCCCACAAACTCCATCTTGGCCATCTCAGTTTGCTGTGGATCAGTGATCCACAGGCAAGGGTCTCCTGTTGCCCAAAATCGGGTCAATGTAAGGACTTGACCATTGTAGAGAACTTTCTGTTCCATACCCATACCTCTTACCGCAATTGTCTCTTTTTCTGAGAACATTGTATCATTTTTAAAGTCCTATAAAGTTCCAGACAATGTGCATTTTAGTCTGGAATGGTGATTTCGCAGACCTGTGCCCCAAAGTCTTCCAAGAACAGTTGGACGTTTTCGAGGGAGTCAGGGGAGAAGCTGTCAGAGAGAATCGGAACACCGGTGGCCAATACGGCATCGTCTTGTCCAACCACAAAGGAAACCATGACTGGGGCAGCATTTTCATAGGTGTAGAGGTAGAGGGTGTTTTCATTCAGGCCATCGCAGACGAAGGTGTCCGAAACGGTGCAGATGCTGGCAGCGGCCAAGGTTTCTGCACCGTCCATGGCATTGATCTGGTTGGCTGCGGCACTCTGGATGGCGGCATAGATGCGCTTCTGCAAAGATTCAGAAAAGCCGGACAGATCGGTCTGGCCGGTAAGGCTGGTAACGGCCTGGTCGGAAAACTGGATTTCATAGACGGCTTTGGGCTGGGAGAAGTCCCCCTGGCCAGCGTTTGACAAAATTTCTCTCACAGCGGTATCGCCTGTAAAGAGGGAAACCCAGGCTTCGCTTTGGATTGCTTCGTTCATTTCAGATACCAGTGCAAGGCCCTGACTGTAAAGTTTCGAAGCAGGGGAGGAAGTGGTTTTGCTGTTACAGGCCCCCAAAAAGAGGAGAGCCGACAGAGATATCGCTGGAACAAGAATTTTAAGGTGTTTCATTTTCTGTACCTCCTAATAGCAGAACTCACATTTTATGGATGCATCAAAAATCACGAAGCTCATCAAATTTATCAATCAGGGCGTCTTCCTGGAACGTGTCGCCCGGCAGGGCATCCAGAATACTCCGCAGGGCCATATAAATCTCATCCCGCTCCTCGGTTTCGATGAAGCCCATCTTGTTGAAGGTCTGAGTGTAGGCTGCCACCGCGTCCAGAGCCTTGGCCTGGGCGTCCTCGCCCGGTTCCGCGGCCAGCTTCATCAGCTGGGAACGGGTCTTGCGATATTGGTTGGCTGCCTTTTTCGCAGCGGAGGCGGGGATATGCTCTGCGCCGTCCCAGCCTCGGAAGGGATTGTCCAGGTTTTGCGCCAGCCACTCCGGTTTCCGGGGCTTGGTGATCCGCAGGTCCATGCCCGGCTTCCTTTTCCAGAGCTGCTTTGCCGCTTTTGCTGCCGTCTCCGGCAGGCTGGTCATCCAGAACCAGCGAAGCTCCGGCATTTGCTCCGGGGTGGGGATGTCGTCCGCGCCGAAGCTGAACAGGTCGAAGGTGGAGAAATGCGTCAGTTCCTGGAATTCCCGCACAGAGCAGAAGTGCTCCAGATTTCCGGGGGCACCCCACAGCCGCAGTTCCTTCAGGTGGGGATGGACAGCAGCCAGCCCGGTCAGATCAAAGTCCTTCAGCTCGATGCCATGCAGCCCCCGTAGGTTCGGCAGTTCCGTGTGCGGGCGGTATTCCCCGATAAATTGGAGGGTCAAACCGCTGCCATCTTCGGGGGCATGGATTGCACAGGCGTCCGGCCCCTTGTTCTGGAACAGGAGCTGCTCCGTTCCCTCACCCAGCCACAGCTCCTCCAGCCCGGTCATATCCAGCATCAGCTTTCGGATGCTGGTGCCCCGCAGATCCAGTGTCCTCTGACCGTGGTTTAGCAAAGTCACTTCATCAATAAAGGGGTTTTCCCGCAAAAACTCCAGCAGATCCGGGTGCCACCGCTCACAGATAAGGGTGGAGAGGCAAGGCAGCGCCTTTAGCTCCAGGGCCGAATCGAATGGTGCGTACTGGTCCGTCACCCGATGGCTGCTGACCTTCAGCGGGATGCAGCCGATCTCCGTTTGTTCGTCACTGTCCATGGCCTCCTTGAAGGCCCGCCGCCGTTCCTCCGGGATAGCCTGCCACCGGATCTGGAGATACACATCATAGCCGTCACTCCAACCGCCGTAGGAGCGGCAGGGCTGGTCGGTGAAGGGCGGAAGTGTGCCCACCAGTTTATACTGGGGCGGGACCTCCAACGGCACCCGCAGCAGGTGGAGGTCACGGGACCAGTACATGAAGTCCTTGTAGAGCGGGCGGAGGTGGGGCAGTTCCTTCGCAGTCAGAGGGGCGTCACCTGTCCAGTCCAAGGAGAGGACCACCGCCCAGGGCTCCTTGCTCACCGTATCCGGCGGCGCAATATAGGCCACCTGGCAGGCGGTGTAGCGTTTCAGATATTGGTTATAGACTGTATAGACCTCTCCGGCGCTGGCTTTCATGGCGCCACGCTCCTCTCATCCGTTCTTTTCCAGATAGAATCCCCGTCACGGCTCCCTTTTCATCTTCGGTAGGGATAGATTTCTCTAATAAGCAGAGCTTGTAATTTCAAAGCTAAAATTCATATCTGCATTTATGGTGGCTTTTTTGCTTGTAACTGGTTGTATCACAAACTCAAATGTAGGTTCATAGTCCCCGTCCTGCAAGGTTTCTCCACCCAAAATCTCGATATCATACCACCCATTTGCGAGTTCAATCATCGGTTTCTTGTACACTCTATAATAAGAAATCAGATCGTTCACCTTTTCAGGCGTAAATTGTTCCAATATCGGCCATGTGAAAAGCATCAGCGTATTATGATCTACTTTGAGGGAATAACCACTTTTTCTAAGTTGCAATCGGTTTCCTTCTTTGCACAGCTCTGGTCTATCACCAGATAGATTGAACAATATGGTATAGGGATAGTTTTCAATACCGGTCATTGGGATTACAATTCCTTCGGCAAACACTCTGTCGCCGCTTTCGTTTGTCGTAAACTCCATCGCCAAATCGTCTGAAAGGTTATTTGCCTGCTTCCAGTCCTCCAGCAACAAAATATCACCAAGGAGAAAATAATTGACAAGATCGTTTAATACTTCCGTAAACCTATGTATCATCAATAATACCTCCCTTACAATCCTGTCCGCTGCCAGCCGTCCAGCCGCTCCTGCACCCCGTCGATCATCCAGCCCTCGCCCACGCGCTTCATGAGAAAGCGGCGGTCAAAGCCGGTGTTTTTCTCCCTGGTGTAGATGTAGAGCTTATTCCTGGTGATCTGCTCCGCATCAAGGAATTCTTCTCCGTCGTAGGTACCCTGGGCACTGTATGAGAGGCCCAGAGGCCGGTAGCCCGGACGGGGCTTTTCGCTCACATACTTCTCCCAGATCGCCAGCAGGCGGGGCACAGCCTCGGCATCTTCAAACCCGGCCTGCTCCATGTACTGCTCCCACTGCGTCATCTCGGCAAAGAAAGCGGACAGCACCCTGCGGCATTCCGCCGCTGCCTTCTCATCCAGCTGGACGGGCTTTTTGGCTTTCTCCCGCTGGAGCTGAGAAAAGCGTTCCATTTGCTCCTTGGTAAACTGCACATGGGCCACCGGGGTGATATAGTGGTTGCCTGCAATGGCCAGCAGGCCCTCGTATGTGATGGTGGTATCGTCGATCTGGATATGGGAGAGCTTGGGGATAGCGGCGGCCTGGAGCAGCCCGGCATCATCCAGCTCGGTGCGGTTGAGTGTCAGAAGGTCCAGCTTGCAGCCTTGCAGGGCGGCCAGGCCCCTGCCATGGATGGCGGCATTGCCGTCCAGCAGCAGATAGCGCAGCTTGGGCATGGCGGAAAAAACGGGAAAACAGGCGTCAGTGAGCGCGCCATCCTCCACGCCGAAGTTGGTCATGTTTTTGTGTCCGGCAAAAGGGGAGAGCAGGTCATCCGTCACCGGATAGCCTTTCACATGGAAGCCCACCAGGGTGTAACAGGCCAGCTGCTCCATGATCTCTGCGGTCAGCTCCGGAACTTCAAACTGCTTTTCTCCGTCTAAGGTCAGGACACCGTTTTCCCAATCCGCGGTCCGCGCTCGTTTCGGCCATTCCATCGTATTGTACCTCCTATTGCTCCCAGGTCATCTCGCAAAGAACCAGCTTGTCTTTCTCATCACTGAGAAATGCCCGGTTTCCCCATACATCCAGCACATGGAAGGAAGCGTATCCACGGGGCATGGCGAGGTCGATCAGCGCCAAATCCGAAAGACGCAGCACCTTTTGTTTACCCTTCCAGTCATCATTCTTAAAAATGGGAGATAGGATCAGGCAAGTCCTGTCACCGGAGAATTTTCCGCGCATCCCGTGTTTTCCGGGCAGGCGGCTTAAATTATCTTTGCCCCATAGTTTCTTTTTGAATAGTCCGTTTTCCTCCAGTTCCAGATACCAATAGTAGCCCATGAGGGAAAGACCCGCCGGATTGATAGTGCTGCTTTCCAAAAAGGCATAAAACTGTCCATCCTGTTCCAGTATGGAGCCAATCATAGGATAGTTGTAATGAAAGTCTGCCTTGGCAAAATTGCCGCCAGCTCGTTCTACCGCCGCCAAATGGGTCTGTCGGGTTCCTGCTTTGCTGTATACACAAGAGCCGATTTCTGCCCAGTGTGCAGTCATGGCTTCAAAGTCTACCGTCAGGGTGGTAAAGCTGTTGGTCGCATCAGCGTAGTTGTCCACTCGGCACACAATAGGGAAAACGCTATGGCTTCCGGTGACTGCCACCGGCTTGGGAATACCCTGGGCACACCAGTTATCCATGGGGATCGGAATCCACTCTCCATCCATCTGCGGCATCCACCAAAGGGATTTACTGGCTGGGCAAACCAACAGTATGCCTCTGTCGCATGAGAGCAAGACAGGAACTTCCCAAACATCTTGCGGCTCTTTCGGCTCCGGGCTGAGAATCCACCTGGAAACCTCGCCTTTGACCCACAAAACGCCGCTGCACTTTTGCGCGAGATGATAGGTCCAAAACACAATTTCATCCTCGCTGCGGGCTACCATACCTTTGCATCCAGTCGGGCTGTATTTGAAGGAAGTTCCCGTCAGTTCAAATTCATCAAACTGCCAGTTTTTCATCACGCTTAATTTGGCCTTCATACCTTTACCTCACTGCACTGCAAATCCGCCTTACGCCTGTTCCCGGTAGTTGGTTTCAATGTCGATGAACCACACATATACGGCGCAGACTTCGCCCGCTGCATCATAGCCGAAGTAGACCGGATAGTAGCCGTCGCCCCAGCCAGAGGCAAAGATGGGCAGGTTACAGTCCGTGTCCGGCACCATCCAGTTGAGCCAGTCGCCGTAACTCAATTGATATTTGGGGTGGGCTTTGGCGTTTTCCTCCAGAAGATCGCAGAACAGGTCGTTGTAGAAGTCGATGTCCGGGTCTTCCTCCAGACGTTTGTCCCAGTATATCTTGAGGGCCGCCTGGGTCTGGATGTCCGCAATACAGCCCATCCCGGTATCTACGCCAAAGCCAAAATAATCACCCTCGTCCAGTTCCTCGTCCAGATTCTCTTTGCCGGTCATGCCCAGCTCATAGCGGACAGACTTTTCTCTGCTGACCTCCACCTTGGCGCAGGCGTAGCGGTCGCCGTATTTTTTACTTGGCACCACGCAGATCTTTACCGGATAAGTCCCGACAGGGAGCGTCTGGATAAAGGGCGATGCGTCTTCCGGCTCCACCATCGGGTCGCAGGCGAAGATGGTTCCGGTAGGGAAGTGAACTGCCCCAATGTCCAACACATCCACGCCCATGGTCCCAATCACGTTTTCTGTAAAATAGGCGTTCAGGTCTGTCTTGCAGGCCAGTTTCTCCTTGATGGATTCATATTTGTTCAGCCATTCGGTTGTCGGCATACTCGTTTCCTCCTGTTGTTTCGGTTTGAGGATCGGTCAGCTCTCTACGATGCGAACCGGTTTTCCTCCAATTTTAATTTCCAGCTTTACGCCATAGTCCTCTGCCCATGCGGGGCACTTGCTGAGCAGGGCCAGGATGCGCTCATCCGGCTCCCGGCCAAGGGGCACGCGTAAAATCACGGACCAGCCCCCATATTCCCTTTGAAATTCCTCGCTCTGGGTGTGGTTCAGATAGCCCTCCATCTTGTCCAGCAGGGCCTTCTGCGTTTCCGGGGAGCCGTCAATAAAGCCATTGCAGACCAAAACCATGACCACTTCTCCTGTTTTGGTTTCTGCCAGAATGTCGATCTTATCCAGGTCGCCAAACATGTTTTCAATGGACATCGTTTTCACCAGTCCCTTTCCCGAATGGCCTCCTCCATATCAATGGGAATGCCAAACCACTTCAGAATGTAGTCTACAGTGACGCCAATGCAGTCCCGGGCCACCGTTTCAATCTCGCTGTCGTTCTCGTAAAATTCATCCTGGAGGTCATTGATGCCGCAGACTGCTTCGTCCAGCTTTTCCTGCACCACTTCGGTGTCGGTTTCGCCGGTCTCCAGCAGGTCGATGACTTTTTGGAGCTGGGCCTTTACCTTGTCCACCAGAAAAGTAGGGTAGTAATCGTCCTGATACATCTCGTCCAGCAGTTTGTAATTGGGGTCAAATGCTTTCATGGGGATAGCTCCTTTCATTTTTCCTGTATTGCTTGCAGCCTTTCCAGCCACAGCGGTTCTTCAATCATCTCATCGTTTTGGTAAAAATGTTCCTTGTCACGGGCCAGATGATCGGCAAGCGGAGGTGCGCCTGGCGGGGTACATACCGTAAAACTGTCCCGATCCGCCCCCTTAATCTCCCGATTGAGGTAGTACACCCGCCTGGTATCGCGGGAATACCAATGACTGAGCAATTCCCATGAGGGGAGATCTGCCTTGGGGAGCTGCTTACCGTAAGCATAGATTCGTTTCTCATCCCTGGCAAAATAGGTATCGCCCAACGAGCGGAAAGAGGAAACTGCCGCGCCCTTGATGATCTTCACCTTGCCGTCTCCGTTGTGGAAGTAGACCTGCCGGCTGTCCTTTGCATATCCCTGTGGCGCACCCGAATCGTTCTGGCCATTGTCTAATACCTGGAAGACTGCCAGCTCTGCATCTTGGATTCTCCCGCTGGTGGTGTAGACGGCTGTTTTATCCATCGCGTAGGCATAGTTTAGCACCCGAAACGATGCCGGGTCTGCTCCACGCAGGCGAATCCCGCCGAGAAAGCAGGCCGTAGAGGATTTGCCCCAGTAATGCCAGCAGCAGAAGTCTTTGGGCGAAACACCCTTCAGCAAGCCGTTTTCATATAGGCCAGAGAAATAAACGGCTCCATCTTGAAGAAAAAACTCATTGTCCACCGGCTCTGTGCTGGTGATCGGTTGCAGCAGTTCTTCGTGATGATCTGTTATACTCAGCTCGATTTCGTCGTCGCTATAAACTAAGTAGAGCCCATGAGGGGCCTTTCGATCGAAATGCAGTTCAATGTCATGATATTTGAGGATTAGAGGTTTCCCGTCGCTTCTCATGGTGGAAACGGCATCGGGATTCCCGAAGATTTCTATGACCTCATCCTGCGATATTCCGAATTTCAGCGGGGAAATGTCCCGCGGATTCTGCAATATTTGATTGCGCCAAATAGTAAAGTCCTGTTTCATAGTTTTCCATCCAGTGCTTCAACCGTTTTCATGGCAGCGGAATCAAATTTGCACTGCCGCAGATCCCGTTCGATCAGGGCAAACACATCCGGAAAGCACTCGATCTCATCCTGATACTCATATTTCGCATACAGTTTCCCGTACTCGGAGATCCAAACCTCCGCCGGGTAGTAGTAGCCGATATGACCGATAGGCTGGCATTTTTCACCGGCAGCCTGTTCGATCTCTGCCAGTTCACAGCCGGACATATCCCGAAAATAGGCCTCTTCCAAATGGTTTTTGATCCCATTGACCAGGTAAGGAAACAGAGCGAATTGGAAGTCAGCCGCCCAGTTCAGTTTTTTCTGCTCCAAGTACCACTCACAGCACAGGCCGAAATACTTGCGGTAAAACCGCTGGGTGGTCTTCATCATCGGGACGCCATGATCGGCGTAATACTTCTCCGCAATGGAGATGTCCACTTTTCGCCCTTCCTGCCATCCGGCGTACTCCATCAGCTGCCTGACCTTGCTTTTGAGATCGCCGGAGATGGGGATGCGTTCTTTGATCATTCGAATCCTCTCCTGTCGGCTGCCAATCAAAGTTCATTTGGATACCCTATCTTGTCCAGACCCGCCTTTATTTCTTCCCATTCATTGCGCTTCGGGTTCAATGCGACGACCAGTTCTTTTGTCACCGGAACCCCATCAGCAAGCTGGCGCACAGCCTCCAAAGGCAGATCGGCCGGATAAAACCACTTCCCGTACTCCACATAGCTCTGTGGATTGCCATCCATCGTGGAGAGCAGATCCTTGGAAGCGTCCTCGCCGTCCATGGGATTGGAGTGCCATGTGGTGCCATCTTCCGTCCAGACGCAGAAGGTGCTTTTCATCTTTTTGACTTCACGGCTGCCCATGAGCTTTTGCAACGCAGGGGGCATTCCATCCGTCAGGTCTTCGACACGGGGAAGTTTTTCCTCCCAGTCGTAGAGTTCGGAATCCACACCGTTGATTACACAGCCTTCCGGCGCAAACATGACGATCATGCTCTGGTCACTGCCATCAGTTGCAAAGAATGCCTCTTTGCCTTTTCGCCATGCGGGGTTGTATGTATAGTGGCGGATGAAGCTCCATTCCTCCTCCACCATGATGATGTCCAGAGCTGCCAAGCCTTTGCAGAAGTTTTTCAGGCGCTCCGCATTGGGCAGGCCAGATAAATCTTTTGTGGAAATCATTACGCTATCCTCCTTACCCCTCAATGTTGGCAGTTTTTAGGCCCTTTTTCAAGGAGCCGTAGACCGTCACCGCATGATCGGTGAACATCTCGTCGCAGTCAAACCAGGCGGTGAAGCTGCCGCCGGAGGTGACGGACAGGCCGGTCAGACTAATCCGCCGGACAAATTCCTCCTCGGTGATGGGGGCGGTTTCCGGATTGCGGGGATTTTCCTCATCCTGGGAGAGCCAGTTGTTGGCCGGCTCAGTCAGGTTCTTGGCTGCAAGCTCCCGCATGGCTTTGTCCCAGGTTTCACAGTCGGCCAGCAGCTTCTTGGCGGCGCTGCGGGCGCGGGTCCAGGAGGGCTTGCTTTCGGCATTGACCTCCAGAGAAAGGCTCACATCCTTTCCGCACCACTGGATTTCACCCTCAAAAGAACCGTAGTCCTTGTCCAGTGTCAGTTCTCCCAGCACCTGGTCCTGAATCACCACCGGCTTATGGTACTCGTCCAGGACGGCCCCGAGTTCCGGGCAGTCCTCATGGGCCTTGACTATCTCGGAGATACACCAGGGCCGCACCACCAAATCCTTTGCCCATTCTTCCTTCATCCGGCGGATTTTCAGGCGGCAGATCTGCTCTTTTTGAAAGCGGCCCCAGCCCTTTTCGCCATTGCGTTCCTCATTGGTAACCGGCCAGTCCAGCCGCTCCTCTTTGGTGCTGACCTTGCCGGTGTCACAGAACACCATGCCCAGCGTCACAACGGTCATTTCCCAAAAGTTGCCTTTCCAGTTGAATCCGCCCCCGATGCAGCGATTGATCAGGGCGACCACTTCCTGCTCCTCGGGCTTGTACATCTCATAGAATTCTTCAAACATCGGTGTGGCCTCCTTTACAGCAGTTTCAGCACCTCGGCAGCGGGCTTGGCAAACTCTGCCGGGACTTGCTCCAATACATCCTGGTAGGCTTTCACCGCTTGCCAGGAGTAGTAATAGAAGCTGTAGAACAGGTCATCGGGGAATACCTCGTCCTCCTCGTAGCGCATCTCATCTTCTTCCTCGTCGTACTCCTCCGACCACAGGTATTCTTCCTTCAACAGATCGGAGAAGTGGGGGAGAGGGGCTGCGTGGTTCATCTCGTCTCCATCGTGAAAGCACTGGAGGATGCAGGCAAAGAAGTCCAGCAGCTCCCCGGCCAGGAAATGGGCCGCAGGGTTCTGCCCACTGTCTGCGAGGGCCTTCTCCAGAATTCGGCACAGGAACACCATACCGAAGGGGGTAGCGTGCCACAGGGTACTCTGGTGCTCCATGTTGGTGGTGAGCTCATAGAGGGATTTTTTGACGGACGCCAAATCACACATCTGCTCCAGCACCATCAGGTGTGCGGGGAAATCTGTCCCCCGGCCATAGGCGGTGGTGAGCCGATGCCACGGGACATCCGTGACCTTGAGATGGGTGATATAGGTTCTGTTTTCTTCTGTCATGTTGCTGCCCTCCTTTATTCTGCTGTCTGGCTGCGGTACTCTTTCTCCAGAGCGGTGTACCACCGATTCAGCATGGTTTCCAGGCTGGTTTTCCCGCCTCGATCTGTAAAAACAAGGAACTTTTGCATCAGTCTGGGGAATAGATATTTGCCTGATTCTGTCAGATCCTGATTGAGATAGACCATCCGCAGGATACGGCCCTTTCGATCCAGAGGGTTCTTTTTCAGAAGTCCCTTTTCATAGCAGAAGCGCAGAAACACCACATTCTCGTCGTAAAAGTCTTCCACCACAGCCGCGCCGATGCTGGTGTAGGTGATGTCGTACACCAGACGGCTCCAGTCAAATTTCTCAGCATAGAGCAGTTTCAGAGCCTTTGACCAGTGTTCCTCCGGGATCACCAGCATCCTGTGCTGGGCGGTACTGGAGTAGCCTCGGTAGACTGGTTCCGGCTGTCCCAGCAGTTCACTCACACTGTCGGCGTAGACGAAGCACAGCTCCTCATCGAACAGGCCGCCGATGAAGTTGCCGTTGCAGTACAACATATAATTCTTGGACTTGGCCGGAGAATAAGAGAGGCTATATTCCTGCGAGTCCAGGCTTTTATGTACCTTGTTCAGAAAATCTATTGATGTCATGGCTTTACTCCTCAAACTCGCCCTCGATCATCCCGTTCAGATACCGGCCGGGATCTGCGATGAAGTCATCCCATTTGGCCAGAGGGTGGAATTCCTCATGCTCGATGTCCAGATACCACAGCTTTTTATCCCTGGGGTTCCACAGCAGCAGATAGTCGCTGTAGTTGTCCATCTGCACCATGAGGGAGAGCAGCTTCTTCCGTTTCCAGGTCATCTCCTGCACATCCATGAAGGAGTAGAGCTCCGCCCACTTCACCCATTCCTGATCCGGGAACTCCAGCCGCAGGGGGCCGGTCTTTAAGTATTCCACCAGCTTTGCGGGCAGCTTGTAAGGCATGAGCTGCCGGATCTTTTCCTGCTCGTTGTGCCATTCCACCGGTTCCAGGGCCTTCAGGTAGTCGGCCAGCTCCTGATTCTTGTTTTGAACTGCCACACTGTAGGGACGGTCACCGTATTTGTCAACAAGGGTGATATCCGCTCCCTGTTCCACCAGCCAGCGCACCATGGAGAAATTGTTGGAGCGGGCGGCCTCGGTGACAGGGGTGGAGGCGTAAGGGAACACCATGTCCGGCTTGTGGTAATTGATATCCGCCCCTTTTTCCAGCAGCAGTTTGGCAAGCTCGGCCTGTCCATCGGACACCGCCGCCCGGAATGCCTCGCCGCCAAACTTGTCCACAGTGATCCCGGCCTGCTCCAGCACCTGGATATTCTCCGGGCGCTTGCCCCAGCGCACTTCCTGGAAGGCCCGCTCTTTTTGCTTCGGGCTGAGTTTTGCGGCCTGTCCAGCAAAGAGGGAGACAACCTCCGGCCCGCAGCAGCGGGCGGCGGTGAGCAGCAGGGGCTGTTCCTCTGCCAGACCGGGATCAGCTCCATGCTCCAGCAGGAAGTGGATCATGGGCACATCATTCCGAAAAACCGCGATCTCCAATGGCATCAGCTTGATGTATTCGCTGAGCTGGATGGGAACATCCAGATCCAGACCGCCTTGGAGCAGCGCCTCCAGCTTGGGCGTGTCATGGTCACAGATGGCGGCAGCCGTTTCCGGGAGGGTCTCCCAGCGGCCAATATATGCAATTTGGTACATAAGGCACCTACTTTCGTTGTGGCTTTACTTTATATGGTATCGTCCGGCCCAGCACCCGGCCCTTACCAACGACATTGGCTCCTTCATAGATCAAAAATTCCGCATTGTTTTCCAGCGGGCCGTAGTCCACAGTGTCCGGGTAAAGGGGCTGAACATTACCCAAAGCCGTTTCATCAAATGCACAACGCTCCGTTCCATCCAGGAAGCACACCCCCAGATATTCAGTGGTTCCTGTGACAACAAAATGGGGACTATACTTTCCACTGACCAGGCTGGGGGGAGCCTTTCTCTTGCCGCCCCAGAAGATGACCTCCACATGGAGCACCGCCCGGTTTTCATCTGTCCCAATCATGCTGTATCACTCCTTTGGCCAGTCCCTCTATTCTCGCTTAATCGACAAACCGCTCGGCGGCATCCTGGTAAACAGTGATGCTTTTGGCCACCTTCTTTTTCTGGCTTCGAATGTGGAAGTAGTCCCGCAGAATGCGCTTCAGTTCCGGGTTTTCCACCTTGCGGGGCAGCAGGCTGATGAACATTTCGTCGTAGTTTCCATACAGAACACCGCCCCGGTTGTAGGTCTGCCATGTCACCGTAGGCTTGCGGCTCTCCGGGTCCTTGGCCAGATCAAAGAGCCATCGCTCATCCAGATCCACATAGCGTTCAATCATAAACCTTGTGTCATAGGTTCCATAGCTATAATCCCCCCAGAAAATCAGAGCAATCATTCCATCCGGGCCCAGGCGTTCATAGGTCCAGCCTTCCGGATAACAGCGGTAATGGAGCATTCCCAGCGCATGGAACAAATAGGCTTTTTGCGGCGTATCCAGAAGGGGCGAATAGGTCTCGTACACCTGCTCCTTGGACTGGGTGAGGATCGCCTTCATAAAGACTGGCATCAGCCAGCTGCCGCCGTAGCGTTCATTCAGCTCATCAGCCAATGCTTGCAGCCGCTCCTCCGAGTTGCGGATCAGGGAGGCGGTCAGCATCACGGCGGGAATTTTCTCTTTTTCCTTTGGTGTGGCATCCCAAATGCGAAGCCCGTCCGTAATCCACCAGGAGGTGCAGTCATCATTGGAATAAACAGGCGCGCGTTTCAGCTGGGCGATCCGCTGGGTGTTCTCCGCCAGGAAGCGGTAGACCTCCAGCATTTTGGGCGAGGCTTTCCCCAGCATCAAATGGAAACAGAAGTTCAGCTGTTCGATTTCCAGCGGCTTTGTGTCCCCCTCGTCCAGCAGCTGGGAGAGAGTCTTTAGAATAACTGGGGCAATCTGCTCCGATACACAGTCGGAACAGGCATCCGACATGATATTGCTGCCCATCCATTTGCCCTTGACCAGCTTGGCCCACAGTGGGGCAGCAGGGGCATACTCCAGCTGCGCCAAAGCCTTTTGAGCAGCCGTTTTGCATTTGCCCTTTTCTGTATTCACAAGCTGGAAAAGCAGTTCGCCGTTTGCTTCATCCTTGCCCAGCTCCAAAATGGCCTGTTCTCGCTTTACGCCCTTGGGGGGCAGTTGTTCTAACCTCATCATCTATATTTATAGCCCTTCCTTTTTTGATTGTCTTGTATATCAATTACTCTTTATTTTTGTATGCTCTATATCCGCCAATGCACACAATCGCAAACAACATCGGTACTGCTGCATAACCTGCATTTGCTGTTCCGTTTGATAGGAATACATAGAACGCACCAGCAAAGGTCAGGATTGTTAAGAGGATAGAAAGTACAAGCAATAACTTTTTCATAGCAATGATCTCCTATCCCACAATGGTGGTTTCCTTGACGGCCAGATTGTCGTAATCCATGGCGATCAACTTTCCGGCGGCCTCTGAGGTACACATGAACCAGGTGCTCACACCCCAGGCGTCCATCCTTGTTACGGTGAAAAAGTCGGTTTGGGCAGGTGTGGGGCTTCTTGCATCAATAGTATGGTCGGCGTAGAGATACACCAAATCTACCTCACGCTCCGGCAGCCACTTGGCCCGGCGCGCACGCGGTTTACCATTTTTCAGAGTCTTTTCTCTGGGGTTCTCAAACCACGCCAGTTCCTTGATCTTCAGACCGGTGAAGGTATCCATGAGCCGCTGGGCAATCTCCCGGTGGGTAAATACTCCGCAGTCCCAGGAGCCCATCAGCCATGTCTTTATAAAGTCGCCCACCTTGCTGCCAGGAGCAGGCGGCCCGTAGACGCTCTCATCCGCCCACATGACCTCTATCTTTTCACATTGATCTGGCCGAGGACAGGACTGCTTGTTGCCATAGCGGTACATGATATTTACATAGCCATAGTCTTCGCCGGTTCGATCGTGACCCACGGCTTCTACTTTATAGGCAGTTATGGACATTGCAGTTCCACCTCCTGAGCCAATACAAATCCACACAGCCCAAGGGAGGAGTCGATGACAAACACCCGGATGTGCTCCCGCAGTTCCTCGATGTTGCAGCAAGCGGGAAAGCCGTAAGAGATGGTCCCGCCCAGCAGGTCTTTGTACTGTTCAAAAAAACCGTCCAGGGTGATTTCGTCCATGCCAAAGAGGATGTTATCCTGAACCACATTTTCAAACCAGTGGGCCAACAGGCCGGTGAAGTGAACGGATACTTTCTCTCCGGTCTCGGTCTGGGTATCCATGTGCAGGGTGTGGGCTTCAAAGTCAGCGCAGTAGCGGAGGACTTTGTTGTCGTGCAGATTTTCAAAGGATTGAATCAGCGTACTCACAGGGATTCCTCCTCATCCATGAGATGTTCCTGGACCTCTTTGGGCAGATCGTTCCATAAAATGTCGTATGTAAAATCTCGAATCTCCGGGTACCACTCCCGGGCGGTCTTTTCCGCTGTCTCCCGATCTAGGTAGTGCATCTCTTGGTGGAAAAACCAGTTGAGCTTTTCCATCAGCCGATAGAGGCGGATCTGTTCTTCTTGGGTCATGGGACACCTCCTCGGATTAGCAAAGGATAGATAGCTGTACTTACGCCAGCTCTGCGTCCAATATCTGGACTGGTTTTCCTTTCTCGTTCACATAGTAAAGGGCGATATAGTCAATGCCGTCCCGCTTGACCTGTTCCCAAGGCATACGCTCGCCGTTGATCAATTCCACAGTATCCGTCTCATCTGGTTCGAAGTCTTCTTTTTCGTCCTCGTAGTCCACGCTGTACCCCAGCTCCAGCACCAACTTGGAGGCGGGGATTTCATACCGCTTGAGGAGACGGCGTTCCAGTTCGGATGGATCATGTTCATTGCAGAACATATTGTCGTAGCCATGCCGTCCACCATCAAAGATGACGAACTCCTCGCCGCTCTCTGGGTCGCGGGCTGCCACCAATCCGGGAGCATCATCGCTGTCTACAATATAGGATTGGGGTTCTCCTTTCAACGTGAGCAAATCTCCGTAATACCAAACCTCCAGCAGTTCATTGCCAGTGGTAGAACACAATGTCACGGTGGGCAGGCGTTTTTGCGTCCACTCTTTCACATGGCCGGTGAGCCAGGTGGGATAACGGGGAGAGGGCGGGGATGTGACTTCTTTCGAAGATACGCCGTGTGTGCGGTTCCACGGCTCCATATCTAAACTGACTGTCCAGTCGCCGTCTATATATTTCATTTTGGAATTGGCCTTGATGTAGTCCTCTCCCCAGAGGGCTACATCCGCCTTGCTGTACCAGGTCTTCATGGTGATACCGTCGCCTCTTAGGATCTCGCAGCAAATATGCTCCTCCGGCTTTGCGTTCCGCAGTTTGAGCATACACAAAATTTCCGTATCTTCTGGGGTGATCTCCCGGAATGTAAATTTGAATGACATTTTGTTGTCCCCCTTACAGTACCCAGGACATGATGCTGGTCACAATCAGCACGATTCCCAGTAGGAAGAAGATCACCCGCCTGGAGCCGCGGCCATAGCGGTGAGAGTCCGGCTTACCGGTGGGGTCGCAGAGCCAGTTCCAGTTCAAAATGACTCCGATCAGAATCACCACGCCAATGGCTAGGGTGATAAAGTTCCAATGCTCCTGTAAAAAGGCAGTAATCTGCTCGCTGTTCATTTAGGTGTCCTCCTCTCTTTACCCCTGGATATACGCGTCAACAGCCCCTTTTTTCAGGGTGCCGTCCACTGTGATAACATGGCCCCAGAACAGATCGTCGTCCTCAAACCATGCAGTAAAGCGCCCGCCAGGAGAAACAGAAAAGTCTGTGAGGACGATGCGGCGGGCAAATTCCTCCTCGGTGATGGGGTCTTTCTCCGGGTCCCGGTCGGTCTGGTCATTGTCCGCCAGCCATTCGTTGGCTCGCACCGTGAGTTTCTGGGCCGCCATGGTTCGCAGGGCCTTGTCCCAGGTCTCCTGGTCGGCCAGCAGCTTCTTCATCACGTTGACGGCGCGGGTCCAGGAGGATTTCTTTTCCATATCTACGTCCAGCGAAATGCGGACTTCGCTCCCCATCCACGGACAGGTCCCATCGAATGTGCTCAATTCACGGTCCAGAGTGAGGGTCCCCAGCACTTCATCTTTCAGAAGGATAGGTTTTATATACTCCGCCCAGATCGCTTCCAGAGCAGGGCAGGGGACATTTTCCTCCAGCACCGCCGTAACATACCACTGAGGTTCGTAGAGGGCATCACCTTTCCAGCCGCGGGCTTTGATCCGGTAGATCTGGCCCTTGGCAAAACGATTGGTGTATGCGCCTGACTCCCGTTCCTGGTCAGTGAGGGGCCAGCTCAGGTAGCAGTGTTCGGAAACCACCTGGCCGGTCATGGCATCTGCCATAGCCAGGGCTTGGGTATGCGCCGTCCAGAAGGTATCCAGAAAAGTTTTGTCAGCGCTGGTGCCGCTTTGGATCAGCACCAGCTTTTCCTCGTCCTCCGGGGCATACAGGGCGATAAAGTCCTTTGCCGTTCTCTTTTTCATGGCGTTCTCCTTACGCAAATACTTGCTGGTATTTCTCTTTCAGCTCTTTCGGCGCCGACTTGATGACTTTGCCGCCGCCGTTTTCGGAGGCTTGCCCCCAGATGGTCCAGAGCACCTCCTGCCACAGGTAGTCCCTGGCCCGCAGGTCATGCGCTCCTTCTTCGGGCAGATAGTCCTCCAGATGCGCCTTGATCTCCAGCAAAGCGTCCAGGCTCTCCTCATTGGCAATCAGGGTGCGGAACTCCTTTGCGGGCTTCAGATTCTGCATGGACTGGACACCGTGGACCAGCACCGGCAGGGACTGGGCGGTAAAGCCATATTTTTTGAAAAATGCGTGGATGAACTTTTCTTGGAGCGAAGAGTGCTCGTCGTCACAGCAGTCCAGGTAATCGCACACCAGCCGCCACCACTTCGGCCCTTCCAGCCCCAAGGCAAACACGGCAAAGGTGCCAGGCATGGCACAGGCTTGATCCGCGAGGTTTTGATACCACTCATCCTCCCGCATGGCCAGCCCAGCATAATTCTCCATTCGGACATGGAGGCGGGGGTATCGCACCGCACAGGCGAACAACTGGTTGATGCCCTTCCTAGGCAGGCCGGGAATGGGCAGGTAGATCTTCTCGGGCCCCCTGAACTCGATGGAATAGCTGCGGGGAAACTCCGGCTGCTCCAAAATCTCAATCAGATAGGTGAGAGCTTCCTCACAAGCCCCCTCGCCGCAGTCTCTGGCGGTGATACGGATGGTGGCAAAGGCGTCATTGGCCGAGGCGGTCAGGTGCTTGGTCTTTCTCTTTTGGATGGAGGGCGGCAGCTTGCCGCTGCCATGGATTTTCAGTTCCTTTACCATGGCGGGGCGGAGCTGGGAAACTAGCCCCAGGATGTGTTCGGTGGTGATGGAGTCGTAGCTGGCCCCATACACCGTATGGCAGACGGCCACATAACAGGCAAAGTGCAGCAGGCCGTCATCTGCCTCTTCCGGCCGCAGCTCCGGCCGCACAGTACAGGGTGGATAAGGCGAAAAGTAGTCCTCTTTCTCTCCAGCCTCGAAATACCTCTCCTGCACCTGCTTTTTGATATAGTGCTCCAGTGTGTAATCAATCTCTTTCCAGCCCGCCAGCCGCCGCAGAGAATCGCAGAAGGCGACCGCTTCCTCGTAGGGAAATCCCTTTAAAGGAAGGTTGGACAAATACCGTTCCAGCAGCTGACTGGGTAGAAAAGGTGTTCCTTTGTGATTCTGCACCACGCTGGGAAAGCCAGCGTGATTTTCACGAGCGGTGCCGTTCAGGATATCCTGGATGCAGAGATCGGCCTCTGCCAGCACCTCTGGGGAGGTGTCCGGCTTGTGGATCAGATAGTAGCGGTCATGCACGCCGTCACGCTGGGGCAAACTCATGGCGCGATCTCCTTTCAAGTCTGCTGATGCTGCATGGAGACGATCTGGCAGTCCGGGCAGAACTCCACATAGAGGGTTCCCTCTGCACAGTCAAACACCGTATCCCACTGGATCTGAGCCAAATACTTCATGGGCTTGCCGCAGTGAGGACAAGTGGTATATTCTGCATCCTGCACCCAGTTGCCAAAGCCGCCGATGGTGTTTACATCCTCACAGGCACACCCATAAAACAGGGGAACAGGAGATTTGCCCAGCACAAAGGGATTCTCGGTGAGGGACTTGTACTCCTCGGGGCTAACATAGCAATCCATCTTTTCCTCCCCGTCAAAAAGTTCAGAAGGAAAGATCTCCACGCTGCCATCCAGGGTGAACCGGTTGAAGGCGGAGCCTTTCAAAAATCCCACACAGCTGGGGCAGCAGGTGGCGGTCAGGATGCCATTCAGCCCCAGAAACCGGAGCCGCTCGTCCCGACCATCCAGTACTAGTATATCCACCATACGCCCGCCGCAGTGGGGGCAGGTGTCCTTTCGCGCCCGACCAATGCGGACGGGGGATGCTTCGCCGGATGCTCCCTTGACCATGGGATAACAGGTGTCGAAATTGAGCTGGGTTCGACGGCCCTCTTTATCAAAGGTCCAGCCGCCGATCTGCGTATAGCTGGATGGGTCCACATAGAGGCCCTTTCGCCAGGGGCGAGGATTCCGCTCCAGCTCCAGCAGTGTCTCCATTGCCTTGTCATCTCCCTGCATAGCAAGGCAACACATCAGGTTGGAGGCCGCGCTGGAATATTCCGCGGACAACAGCGCATGGATCAGGCCATCCCGCACATCCTCCGGTGCGTGGTAGTAGAGCTCACAGGGCCAGAACACCTCTGCGGCCAGTGCCGCCCGCTGAATCTCCGGGGTGATGGCGTTCCGGTAACTGAGCAGCTGCCAAAAGTCAGTGAGTTCCGGGTCCTCCATCTCTTCCAGCCGCTGGATGTTCTGAATCAGATTTTGCTGCTTTTCCGCGATCTGTTCCGGTGTCCAGGCGAGGGCCGCATTCCGATCCTGTTCACACTTGCATTTCCAACACAATCCCTCATAGCCCAAGGGGGTCCCACAGCTGGGGCAGGTATATTTCAGACTCATCTTGATTGACTCCTTTCAAATAAAAGAAAAAGCCCTGCATCCTCCTGCCATTTGGACAGAAGGGCGCAAGGCAAAAAGGCCGCACAGAATCAGGCCGCGCCCAGGATGGAGGCGCTGGCGTTCGAAGAAGATGATCGCTGTGGGGCCAAGGGGCGGGGAAGAAGATTCCACCCCATTACCTAAGGGAAAAGCTATCATAATGGGCCTCATTTCGTTTGGAGGCGAAAGCCAGACATCAGACAGATGTTACAACGCTGTTAGAGTGAGTATTTATAATAATTATATCATAATGTCATGGACAATGGGAGAGGGTAATGTTTATTGTTAATACAAGCTGGGATGTATTGACATGTAGAAGCCTTTTGTATCATGTATTTGCCCATACCCATCTAACAAGCGCCGCCTGTTTGAGACGTATTCCATTTAACTTGGGGTATGAAAGACGGCATAGGTATGGTACAATAATATCGAGATTCTTTCTTCTATGGAAAAGAAATTCGCAATGCCTGAGAATCTATGTGAGCGGACATGGATTTCCATAAAGAACTATTCGATAAGAAAATGCAAAAATAGCGTAGAAATATAATTTGAAGAGGTGCGAGAGAGATGGTAAAAATCCTGTTCGTTTGCCACGGCAACATTTGCAGAAGCCCCATGGCGGAGTTCATCTTCAAAGACCTTGTCCGGAAATGCGGCAGAGCAGAGGAGTTTGAAGTGGCCTCCTGTGCTACCAGCCGGGAGGAAATATGGAATGGCGTCGGCAACCCGGTCTATCCGCCGGCCAGGGAAGAACTTGCCAAACATGGGATAGCCTGCGCGGGCAAACGGGCGGTACAGCTGACAAAAGCGGATTATAACCACTATGATCTCCTGATCGGCATGGATGAAAACAACATCCGCAATATGATGCGCATTCTGGGGGCGGACCCGGAAGGGAAGGTCCGCAAGCTGATGGATTATACTGGCCGGGGCGGCGATGTGGCCGACCCGTGGTACAGCGACCGCTTTGATATTGCCTATCGGGATATCGAGGAGGGATGCAAAGCGCTGTTGGAGCATCTGACCTGAAACAGCCGTTGTGGGCGCGAAATCAGCGCTCATGGTATAGAGTTTTTCAAAGGAGGTTGTCATTATGAAAAAGTTTTTTGCACTCGCTGACCAGTACATTCAGGAATCTGATTGGAGAATGCTTGCCGCTCTGAAATTCTGTCTGTTCTCCATGGGCGTTCTGGTGGGCAGCTGCCTGACCGCCAAGGCAAAGACCCCGGTCCGTATCCTCTGCGGCCTGGTCTTTTGGGTGACTTATATCCCGCTGATGACCAAGTTTTTCCGCATCGCCGCCCGAAGCTGGAACGCTGGCCGGGACTGATCTGCGGTAAGACATGGAGAGCCTGAGCGATGGATGCCAAGAGAGAATTACAGGATTTCTATCAAAGCTACGACGAGGAAGCCCGCCTTGCATCCCGCTGCGGGAAGGTGGAATATGTCACAACCATGCACTATATCCAGCGCTTCCTGAAACCGGGTATGCGTATATTGGAACTGGGCGCAGGGACCGGCCGGTACAGCCATGCGCTGGCGCGGCAGGGCTATTCTGTGGACGCTGTGGAGCTGATAGAGTACAACATCCAGCAGTTTCGCCAAAACACCCAGGAGGGGGAACCTGTGACCATTCGGCAGGGCGACGCCACCGACCTGTCGTGGCTGGAGGACGACGTCTATGATCTGACCCTGATTCTGGGGCCCATGTATCACTTGT
The DNA here is from genome assembly GCF_002161315.1 of Faecalibacterium sp. An77. Taxonomy (NCBI): domain Bacteria; kingdom Bacillati; phylum Bacillota; class Clostridia; order Eubacteriales; family Oscillospiraceae; genus Faecalibacterium; species Faecalibacterium sp. An77. The sequence continues at coordinate 27,393 of NZ_NFHK01000013.1, read as the reverse complement.
TTGACCCGGAGGATCAGCGCAAAGCCTTGCGGGAGGCGGTGCGCGTGACCAGACCCGGCGGCGTCCTGTTTGCGGCCTATTGCATGGCGGACCCGGCCCTTCTGTCTACAGGGTTTGTGCGGGGAAAAATCCAGGATCTCATCAACGAGGGCTTGACAAACCCGGTCACGTTTCAAACGTTTTCCCGGCCAAAGGATACTTTTCAGCTTTACCGAAAAGAGGACATTGACGCCCTGCGGTCGGAATTGCCTGTCACACAGCTGGCTTTTGCTGCAGCCGATGGGCTGAGCCATTTTATGCGGGAGACCATAGAGACAATGGAGGAAGACGTGTACCGGCTGTACCTGGACTATCACCTTACTGTCTGCGAGCGCCCGGACATGGTGGGGTAGTCCCACCATACCCTGGACATTTTCCGCAAGAACGAAGGTGCTGCACCAATGGGTGAAAGCCTCGGCACCATGGAGCCCTGACGGTTTTTCTTGCAAAAAGGTGAAATTCCTCTGCCCACAAGGCGAAATTTGTAGTATAATAAGAAAAAGCGACGGCGGAGGAAGGCAAAATGGCGCAGTTGACGTTCAGCGATCTGGAATACAGCAGGCGAAAGAAAAGCACCCGGCGGGAAAAATTCCTCGAGACCATGAACGGCCTGATTCCCTGGGAGGAATGGGTGGCGGCTGTGGAGCCCTACTATCCGCCGGGCCATCGTGGCCGTCCGCCCATGGGCATCGAAAAGATGCTGCGGATGTATCTTTTGCAGAACTGGTTTCAGCTTTCGGCGGCAGCTGTAGAGGAGACTATCTATGACAGCTACGCCATGCGCAGCTTTATGGGGGTGGATTTCCTGGACAGCGGGGTGCCGGATGCGTCCACGCTGCTGAAATTCCGCCGCCTTTTGGATCGGAAAGGCCTCAGCGCGCAGTTCTCTCTGGATCTGCATCAGCGCCTGGCGGCCAGCGGACAAATCCTCAAGACCGGCGCCATTCTGGATCCGGCCCTGGTCCATGGATCGGCTGCAGCCCAGACCGCCAAAAAGTCGTCCAGAGAAGCCGACAACGACCCCGAGATCATCCAGCTTGAGATGGCCTGACCGGAACAGAAGCATTTCTTCAATTAAACCAAAAAAGAAACCGCCCGCGCTGCAAAAAAGCAAGCAGCTGCGGGCGGTTTTTATAATGGAGGGAAAAGGCAAAGGACCGGCTTGCGCCGGTCCTTTGGGCTGGGAATATAAGAAGGGAGGATTGCTTGGGGATGTGCCGCGGAATTACTCCTGAACCGGCTTCTTGAGCAGGCTCAGCAGGAGAGCGCCCACAACACTGCCGGCGGCCAGAGCCACCACATACAGCAGGGCATTGCCCACCACGGGGAAGACGAAGATACCGCCGTGAGGAGCCCGCAGGGTGCAGCCGAAGAGCATCGAGAGAGCACCTGCGACCGCCGAGCCGATGACGCAGCTGGGCAGGACGCGGAGAGGATCGGTGGCTGCGAAGGGGATCGCGCCCTCCGAGATGAAGCACAGGCCCATGATGTAGTTGACGAAACCGTTCTTGCGCTCCTCACGGGTCCACTTCTTGGGGCAGAAGGTGGTGGACAGGGCGATGGCGATGGGAGGAACCATGCCGCCCACCATGACGGCGGCCATGACATCGTACGTGCCGGAGGAGAGGGCTGCGGTGCCAAAGACGTAAGCAGCCTTGTTGAAGGGGCCACCCATATCAATGCTCATCATGCCGCCGCAGATGGCGCCCAGCAGGACCCTGGAGGTGCCGCCCATGGTGTTCAGCCAGGCGGCGATGGCCTCATTGATGAAGCCCATGATGGGGTTGATGGCGCACATGACCACGCCTATGACCAGCATGCCGCCCAGGGGATAGATCAGCATGGGACGGATGCCGTCCACACTGCTGGGGAGTTTTTCGGTGATGTTTTCCAGGAACTTGACCAGATAGCCGGCCACGAAACCAGCCAGCAGAGCTGCCAGGAAGCCGCCCGAGATGCCGGTGGTGCTGCCTTCCAGCAGGCCGGAGAAGCTGGTGCCGTTCATGGCCAGGACGCCGCCCACGAAACCGACGGCCAGACCCGGACGGTCGGCAATGGACATGGCGATGTAGGCTGACAGGATGGGCAGCATGTAGCTGAAGGCTGCGTTGCCCACCGTCTTGAAGAAGGCGGCCAGCGGGGTGTTCATGCCGAAGTTGGCGGGATCGATGGAGAAATCGTCAAACAGGAAGGCCAGCGCGATCAGGATGCCGCCGCCAACCACGAAGGGAAGCATGTGGGAGACGCCGTTCATCAGATGCTTGTAGACGGTGTGGCCCAGGCTGTCGCTGCCCGCGGCCTCGGCGGCAGGCTTGCCGCCCTTGGCGTGAAAGACAGGCACTTCGCCGCTCTCGATCCGCTGAATCAGTTCTTCGGGCTTGTGGATGCCGTCGTCTACCCGGGTGAACAGAACCGGTTTGCCGTCAAAGCGGGCGGTCTCCACGTTCTTGTCGGCGGCCACGATGATGCCGTCGCAGGCGGCGATCTCGTCGGCGGTCAAGAGGTTCTTGGCGCCGCCCGAGCCGTTGGTTTCCACCTTGCAGGGCAGGCCCAGCTTGTCGCCGGCCTTGACCAGGGCCTCAGCGGCCATGTAGGTGTGAGCGATGCCGGTGGGGCAGGCGGTCACGGCCAGAATCCGGTAGCCCTGCGGGGCAATTTTCTCCTGGGTGAAGCTCTCAGAGCCAAACTGCTGCTGCTCCTGGGCGTCGATGCAGTCCAGAAATTCCTGGGGCGTCTTGGCGGACCGCAGCTGCTCCACGAAATCTTCATGCATCAGCATCTGCATCATGCGGGCCAGCATATCCACATGGAGGCTGCCGTTTTCAGGGGCGGCAATCATAAAGAACAGGTCGCTCTTGCTGTCGTCCTCGGGGTTGTACTGCACCGGATTGCTCAGCCGCAGGACAGCCAGGCTGGGCCGGGTGACGCAGGCGGCCTTGGCGTGGGGAACGGTGATGCCGTTGTCCACGTAGGTGGAGGCTTCCTTTTCACGGGCATAGATGGCGGCCTTGTAGGCGGCTTTGTCGGTGATGTTGCCGTGGTTGCACTGCAGCTCCACCAGCTGGTCGATCACCGCAGCCTGATCGGCTGCCGTGCTGTCCAGAGCGATAGCCTGAACAGAAAACAGTTCGGTAATCCGCATAGAAATCTTCTTCCTTTCTCTTGTGATCAAAACGGTTTTCTCAGAACTCGTTCAGCAGAGCGTCGATTTTTTCTCGGGTGGCCAGACCCAGCGAAAAGGCGGTGGCGCTGCCTGCGGCAGTGCCCAGCCGCAGGGCCCACTCATAATCGCCCTTTTGCAGATAGCCCGCCAGGAAGCCGGCCACCATGCTGTCTCCGGCGCCCACGCTGTTCAGGACCTTGCCCTTGGGCACGCCCATCCGGTGGGTATTGCCGTTTTCGTCCAGCAGCAGGGCGCCGTCTCCGGCCATGCTCACCAGAACATTCCGGGCGCCGCGGCTCTGCAGCAGGGCTGCGCAGGCGATGATTTCGGCATCGGTGGTCAGTTCCCGGCCGAAGATTTCACCCAGTTCGTGGTTGTTGGGCTTGATGAGGAACGGCTTGTATTTCAGAACGTTCACCAGCAGATCCCGGGTGGCATCCACCACAATCCGAACCCCGCGTCCGTCCAGACGGGCCATGATCTTTTCGTAGGTGTCGCCGGCCAGACAAGAGGGGATGCTGCCCGCCAGAACCAGGGCGTCCCCGGCCTTCAGGCAGTCCAGCTTGGCATAGAGCTGCTCCATGTCGGCCTCGCCAATCTGGGGACCCATGCCGTTGATCTCGGTCTCCTCCGAGGCCTTGATCTTGACGTTGATGCGGGTGACACCTTCGGTCAGGTGAATGAAGTCGGTGTGGACTCCCTGGTCCCGCAGACCGTCCTCCAGCCAGCGGCCGGTGGGTCCGGCCACAAAGCCCAGTGCGGTGTTTTCGCAGTCCAGAGCCCGCAGCACGCTGGAGACGTTGATGCCCTTGCCGCCGAAGAGATATTCCTCCTGAACGGTGCGGTTGACGGCGTCCAGTTCCAGGCTGCCGGGCAGGTGAACCACATAGTCAATGGCCGGATTGAAGGTAACCGTATAGATCATACTTGACTCTCCTTTTCCTGAGAAATGATTTGTTCGGACGCGTCGCTCTCTTTGATCAGGACGTACCGGCGGTATTTTTCGTTGGGGAGGCGGTTGGTCACGATGGCCGCGTCGGTGAGCTCACAGATCACAGCGGAGTAAATCTTGCCGAATTTGGAGTCGTCCACCAGAAACCAGCTCTCCATGGACCGGCTGATGGCCAGAGTCTTGAGGGCGGCTTCCTCTACGTCGGGGGTGGTGAACCCGCGGTCCAGTGAGACGCCGTTGGCACCCATGAACGCTTTGGTGAAGTTGTAGCGCCCCACGCTGGACATGGCCGCCGTTCCCACCACCGCCTCGGTGTTGGGGCGGACCTGGCCGCCCAGGGTGTAGACCCTGCATCCCTTTTGGGCCAGCAGGCGGGCGTGGGCGATGCCGTTGGTGACGAAGGTGGCCCGCAGCCCCTGACCCTGCAGGGCGCAGATCAGCTGCAGGGTGGTGCTGCCTGCATCCACAAAGACGAAGTCGTCGGCCTGGATGAATCCGGCGGCCATCTGGCCGATGCTCTGTTTTTGGGCGACGGCCTGGTGCTCTTTGGCGGCCATGCTCTCTTCGTTGGTCAGGAAAGCGTTGTCCGGCAGGGTGGCGCCTCCGTGAACCCGGTTGAGGCGGCCCTGCTGGCTGAGCAGCACCAGGTCCCGCCGGATGGTGGATTCGCTGGCGTCCAGCGCGTCGCACAGCTCCTGTACCGTCACCGAACGCCGCTGAGCCAGGATTTTGAGGATATTGTCAAACCGTTCTTCCGCTAACATCTGAATGCTCCTTTCTGAATCGCGCCCCGCGTCCTTGCTTGAGCGGGTTTGGCGGATTGTGATTGGATGGGTGGGTGAGCGTGAACTGTTTTGCTTGTCTGAGCTGAGTATAGCACCAAAAACAGTCAAAGTCAATCAAAATCAATCGTAAAACTTCACAAAGATTTCCTGAAAAAAGCATCACATCCCCTAAAAGACGGAACAATCACGCAAAACCAATCAAAACCGCGCAGAAAACAGCCAGACATAAAAAGAAACCAGCAGGCCAGGTGACCTGCTGGTTTGGTTCGATGGGAATGTCTGCGGCGGACCGGGAATTCAGCCCAGAACCTCCACAATGGGGTCAAGAGCATTCAGGTCCACAAAATCGACCTTTTGGTTGAAGGTGTCGATGAGGGCCTGGGTCTCGGCGTTCCGTTTTTCCGGCGGGAGATTCTTTACCTTGTTGTAGAGGAGGGTCATCATGGTTTTGTGCTTGAAGCCCAGTCTGGAGTAATCAATCCCGCCCCGCAGATGAAAGATTTGGGTGCGGCGGAGAAGCTCCGCCGGGACCTGTTTCTGGATGGATGCGCGGATGCTGCGGATGTTCTCGGGGTCAGACACATCCGCCAGCCCCACCGTCACCAGGATCAGCTGGACGCCGGGGGACAGGGACTTGATGGTTTTCTTCAGTCCGCAGACGCCGCCTGCATACAGGCCGCCAAAATAGATCACCTGGTCGCAGCTGCCCAGATCCGGGGCGGACCGGTAGTCCACCGCCGGGATGCCGGTCCGGGCGGAACAGGCTTCCGCATAGCGGCGGGTGGTTCCGTATTCGCTGCCGTATACAATCCAACGTTTCATAACCTGTCCTCCCGGATGATTCAGTAAATTGTCATCAGTATAGCACCGAACCTCCTCTTTGAAAAGAGGCCCGCGCAGTCCGCTGCCGGGACGACGGGGGAGAGCCCCTTAGAGGAACAGCTCGTTTTCCTTGCGGTCCGAGCAGACCTTTTTCAGCATGGTATTGGCGGCGGCCAGCATCACCGGATTGAGCTTCCGTGCGCCGTGGGGGCAGACCGCGACACACCGCATACAGGAGATGCAGGCGTGACTATCCACCTTCTGAGGATTGGCCGGGTCAATGGCCTGAACGGGGCAGCTCTGGGCGCAGAGGCCGCAGCTGGCACATTCCTTGGTGGGCTTGGGTACCATACCCGAGCCGCCCGCCTTCTTGTAGGGGCGGTTGCCGGGGATAGCGGGCTGGGTGGTGCGGCCTGCGGCCAGCTTTTCCTGAACCTGTGCCGCAAAGGCAGCCAGCTGGGCGGCGTCCTGCGCATCGGGGCGGCCCGCGGCAAACTGCCGGGCGATGGAATGCTCAGCCACCGCCGCAACACCTGCCACCACATGGAACCCGGCCGCCTTGGCGGCGTCCTCCAGCTCCGCCATGGTGTCCTCAAAGGCACGGTTTCCGTATACCACCATCAGAACGGCGGCTGCGCCGTTACCGTGGACGGCGGACAGGCGCTGAATGGCCACCGCAGGGACCCGTCCGCCATAGGACGGCACCGCGATGACGGCCAAATCCTCAGCCGACAGGGAAACTGCGCTGAAGTCTGCACGGCTGTCGCACAGGTCCACGGTCTGCACCTGGCCTGCCAGAGCCTGGGTGAAAAGATCGGCGGCTTTCTGGGTGCCGCCGGTGGGGCTGAAATACAATTCGGTGATGTTCATGACGGTCCTTCTCTCTTTGGGGGAATATTCCCGGTTGCATTTTTGAAAAGATGGATTACAATAGGATGTAAAGGAAACCGTTACATCTGACCTTGTCCAGTGTACCACCAGCTGGATGTAAAGTCAATCTTTACATCTTGCGTTCCACAATCCGAGGGGGAGAACCATGCAGATCAGTATCAAGTGCTCCATTGCAGTGCACTGCCTGATATTCATTCATGAGGCAAAGGGAAAAGCGCGGGTGACCAGCGCCCTGCTGGCCCAGAGCACCGGCTGCAATCCGGTGGTGATCCGGACCGTCATCAGCGCCCTGAAAAAGGCCGGGCTAATCTCGGTGGCCCGGGGGACCGGCGGCGCAGAACTGTGCCGGGACCCGGCGGACATCACGCTGTATCAGATTTACCGCGCCCTCAAGCCCGACGGCCTGTCCTGTCTGATTGGAATTCACCCCTGTCAGGAACGGCCCTGCCCGGTGGCGCAGAATATCCGTACAGTGCTTCGTGCTCCTTACCAGAAGATTGAAGATTCGGTCCGCCAGGCCATGGAGGGGATTACCCTGGCCTCCCTTTTGGAGGAGTACCACCGCTGCCTGGCTGAGCAGCAGGCCGCAGGGGACAACGAAACTCACCCGCAAACCTGAAAACACCAAAGGCTGACAGTGGATGCACTTTGCATCGGCTGCCAGCCTTTTTGCTTATTCGGTATAGTACTGGGCCTGGGCCATCCAGAGGGCGTAATACTTGCCGTCCTCGTCGGCCAGCAGGCTGTCGTGGGTGCCCTGCTGAATCACCTGGCCATGGTCAAAGACTGCAATCTCGTCGCAGAACCGGCAGGAGGACAGCCGGTGGCTGATGTAGATGGCGGTTTTGTCTGATGCAATCTCGTTGAATTTTGCGTAAACCTGGGTTTCGGCGATGGGGTCGAGGGCTGCGGTGGGTTCATCCAGAATCAGGAAGGGCGCATCCTTGTAGAGGGTGCGGGCGATGGCGATTTTCTGGGCCTCGCCGCCCGAAATTTCCACCCCTTCCGGGTCAAACTCTTTGTACAGCGCCGTATCCAGGCCGTGGGGCAGGGTGTTCAGCCGGTCCCCAAAGGCGGCTTTGCGCAGGCAGTCGGCGGCCCGGTCGGGGTCGTATTGCCGTGCGCCGGCCACGTTCTGACCCAGCGGGAAGGCCAGCAGCTGGAAGTCCTGGAACACCACCGAGAACAAAGCCAGGTAATCCTTGTAGTTGTATTTCCGGATGTCGATGCCGTTTAAGAGGATTTCGCCTTCGGTGGGGTCGTACAGGCGGCACATCAGCTTGATGAAGGTGGTTTTGCCGCTGCCGTTCTGGCCCACCACCGCCAGCCGGCTGCCCACCCGGAACTTCATGTTCACGTGGCGCAGGGCCCACTGGTCCGAGCCGGGGTACTTGAAGGACACATCCCGGAACTCGATCTCATACTGGCGGTCGGAGCGCTTTTCGGTGGTGAGGCTGCCCTGATACATCTTGTTGGGCAGGTCCAGGAACTGGAAAAACTGCTCCAGGAAAGGCTGGTTGTTCTTCATTTCTCCCAAGCCTTCCAGCAGGTCGGCCACGCCCTGGGCCATGCTGGTGATGGCTCCCACATACTGGGTGACAGCGCCTACGCCGAAGGCCTTGCCCATGGCTTTCAGACAGACATAGAGGTAAACCAGGCCGGTGAACAGCCAGGTCAGGGCCCGGCCCAGGGCATTCAGACCGCCCATGGGACCGCGGTAGGCCTTGAAATAGGAGCCGTCCAGCCGGAACACATTGTTTTCCGGGGCGCGGTTGATGGCGTCGATCAGCTGGTCCTGGCGGTAGGTGCGGGCGTCCAGGGCCTGTTCGGTGCCGTCTTTCAGAAGCCGGAAAAAGAAGGAGAACAGCCGGTTGCTGAAAGTCACCTGCTGCACATTGCTGGCCCAGATGGCATAGGACCGGGTGCGCAGCCATCCCGATCCCAGGGCGGACAGCACCAGCGCGGCCAGCAGCAGGACGGTGCACAGGGAACTGTTGAGCCAGGCAAACGCGGCGTCTGCCGCTGGCAGCCGGAACAGATTCACCGACAGTACCACGGCGCCCAGAATCCGGGTAACAGCACCGCTGAGGCTGGGCAGGATCTCGATGGTCCGCAGGAAGCCCCAGCCTGCCGCGTTGCTGCTGGTGAGGATGGCGTCATACAGCTGGGAGGTGGCGGGGTCGTCCGCCACTTCGTAGTCCATCGAGAGCATCTTGTCCGCCAGGCAGCGGGTCTGGCCAAAGCCGCGGGTTTCATCCAGACCGGTTTTCCAGTGTTTCAGCAGGGCGTTGGCCCCGCCGCAAAACAGGGAGGCAAAGAGCAGTCCGGCCAGCAGCCGCCAGAGGGTATCGGCCGGCGCGCCGGCAGCGATGGCGTCCAGCAGCCGGGCGGTGAAATAGAGGGTGATGTAGGGCAGCACCGCCGTCAGAAAGGGGCTGACGATGCAGGCGGTGACATACCGGGGATTCAGCTTCCACCACAGGCGGAGGGCCCGCAGCTGGATGCGGAGCGAAGGGGTGGAATCAGCAGCTTTCATTCTGGATAGCTCCTTTCTGATAGTAGCGGCTCTGGAGGGCAAAGAGCTGGGCATATTTGCCGCCCTTGGCCAGCAGCTGGTCGTGGGTGCCTTCTTCTGCAATGGACCCGTGGTCCAGCAGGAGAATCCGGTCACAGAACCGGGTGGAGGCCAGCCGGTGGGAAATGAAAATCGAGGTGTTGCCCGAGGTCATCCCCTTATATTTCTGATAGATGTCGTCCTCGGCGATGGGGTCCAGGGCAGCGGTGGGCTCGTCCAGCACCAGGACAGGGCCGTTTTTGTAGAGGGCCCGGGCCAGCATCAGGCGCTGGGTCTCGCCGCCCGACAGCTCCACCGCGTCCTCATAGACGGTGCGGACCATTTTGGTGTCAAGCCCCTGGGGCAGAGAGGCGATTTTGTCGGTAAGGCCTGCCTGCTGGATGCACCACGCCACACGGTCCTGGTCGATGCCTTCTTCGGTGCGGCGCTGGGCCACATTTTCCGCGATGGTGCCGGGCAGGATCACAAACTTCTGAAAGACCGCCGAAAAGAGCTTGTAATAATCCCGGCGGTTGTACTGACGGATATCCTGGCCGTCCAGCAGCACTTGTCCCTCGGTGGGTTCCAGGAACCCGCACAGCAGTTTAATGAGGGTGGTTTTGCCAGCGCCGTTGAGGCCCACCACGGCCAGTTTCTCTCCCGGCGCAATGGTCAGATTCAGATGGGAGATGGTGTCCCGGTCTGCCTCGGGGTAGCGGTAGGATACATCCCGCAGTTCCAGCTGGTAGGGGTGATGGGCCTGGATGTCCAGAGGCTTGCCGCCCTCCAGCGGGTAGGGCTCGGGCAGGGAGAGGTATTCTTTCAGGGCCGACAGGTCCACGCACTGCTGGGACAGCCGGACGAAATCCGATAGAATCCCGCTGACCCAGCCCGAAAAGCCGCTGACAGCCGAGAAATACAGCAGAAATTCCGCTGCCGACAGCCGGCCCGCTGCGGTGATATACACCAGATAGCCGTAGGCGATGCCGTTGCGGGCAAAGGCCAGCAGCAGGTCCAGCAAATCGGCCCAGAGCTGGCGCCGTTCTTTTTTGAAGCAGAAATCCTGATACACCGCCAGGCTGCTGTCAAACAGGTCCTGCATCCAGCCCTGGAGGCCGAAAATCCGGATATCCTTGGCCAGTTTCAGGTCCCGGGCCTTGGCGGAGGCATAGCTCAGCTTGTGAAGGGCGGCGTCCTCCTGGTCCTTGCGGCGGTAGCCCCACTGCCGCAGGCCCCGGCCCAGCCAGTAGCCCGCCGCTGCGGCCGCGGCGGCCAGCACCGGCACCCAGAGGGCCACCCCGGCCAGCAAGACCATATAGATGACAAAGCAGATCAGGTTGGTCAGCAGGCTGACCAGGGTGGGCCAGATCTGCTCCGAGGAGGCCCGGCTGCCGCGGCCTTCCAGCTGGATAACCCGGCTGGTCCGGGCCAGAAAGGCAGGGTCGGCCATGTGGCAGTAGGATGTGGAAAAATATTTGTGTTCCACCTGATAGAACAGGTTCTGCCGCACCACAATCCAGGGCATCTGCTGGATGGTGTCCAGATAGTCGATGGCGCAGTAGAGCACCAGCCCTGCCAGCACAAACCCTCCCAGGGTGCGCAGCAGCGCCGGCAGGGGCGCGCCGGTTTCCAGCAGGCCCAGCAGGGCCGGGCCCATCAGCAGGGTCAGCAGGTTGGCCCCCACCGCCGTGGCGGTCTGGCCCAGGCTGACCCACAGCACCAGGCGGCAGGAGGTCCAGGCCTGGCGGAGCATAAAGGCACAGCTGGACAGGATGCTGTACCGGGGTGTTTGCTTTGTTTCTTTCATGTTTGTTCACCTCACGCCCAAAGTATAACAAAAGACCCGCCGAAGCGGGTCACTTGGGGGACGAACTGTCGTTTTTGGGGGACGAATTGCAATCCAGCGGCAGCAGGATCTCGGTGGAGAAGGCGCCGTCCTCGCTGTTGCGGCTCAGATATCCGCCCATCCGCTCCACAACGGCATCCATCCGCACCAGCCCGAAGCCATGGCCGGCTTCCTGTTTGGTGGTGGCAAAGAGGCCGCCCAGCTTCTTCTGCTTTTTCCCGGCGGTGAAATTGGTAAAGGAGATGTAGAGCTGATTGCCCTTGGTGTCCATATACACCCGGATCAGCCGCTGTTCCGGGGGCAGGGGGAGACTGGCCTCGATGGCGTTGTCAAACAGATTGCCCAGAATGACGCACAGGTCGATTTCCGAGATAGGCAGGGCATAGGGAATGTGGGCGTCAGCGTGCACCTGGATGTCCTTGGACTTGGCCAGAGAGATTTTGCTGTTCAGGATGGCGTCCGCCATGGCGTTGCCGGTCTTGATGACGGTATCCACCGTGTTCAGGTCGGTGTCCAGCAGGTCCAGGTAGTTTTTAATGGCCTCCCAGTCCCCGGCGGCCGCATAGGCCTTCATGGTCTGGATGTGGTTGCGGTAGTCATGCCGCCAGCCCCGCATCTGATGGTACATATTGTTGACCTCGGCGTAATGGGTCTCTAACAGTTCCCGCTGATAGGCTTCCACCTGGCGGTTCATCCGCCTCTGAAAGAATTTGGACAGGAAAGACATACTCAGCACCTCTCAATGATGGCGCGGTTGATCTTGTCGTAGTAGCCGCGGGGCAGGGGAATGCGTGCGCCGTCCTGCAAAATGGCTTCCTGCCGCGTCACCCGCTGCACAAAGTGGAGATTGACGATATAGGAGCGCCCCAGTTGAAAGAACCGCTCATCCAGCTCCTCAGCCAGCTTGGCCAGAGTGCTTTTGAGGGTGTAGTCCTGCCCGGCGTGGATGGTGACATAATTTTGCTGCACCTCAAGATAGCGGATATCCCGCAGAGCCACCCGGACCATTTCGCCCTCCAGTTTCAGGAACAGGGCACGCTCCTCCACCTGCAGCCGCTGGGCGGCCCGGTCCAGAACGTCCATTAGCTTTTCTTCCCGGACCGGTTTCATTAAGTAGTGGAGGGCCGATACCTCATACCCTTCGGCGATGTAGTCGGAATAGCCGGTGATAAAGACGATCTGAACCGGGTCTTTGGCCTGGCGCAGCCGCTTGGCCAGGGAAACTCCGTCCATTTCGCCCATTTCCACATCCAGAAGCAGGACGTCGTACTGCTTGTCCTCCGCATAGTGAAACAAAAAGTTCTCGGCGGAGGAGAAGGTCTGCGTCTGGATTTCTGCGCCGCGGGCCGCAGCCCAGCGCTGCACCATGGCGAGAATCAACTGGATATCTTCCGGCGTATCGTCACAAAGCGCAATGTGATACATGAAACCATTCCTTTCTTTGAGTAAAGCGGCCGTGTTTTATTGTAACAGCTTTGCAGCCCCGGTGCAAGAGAAAGCGCCGCCGGCAGCCCGGAAAACGGGATGTTTATGAGCTATTCTTTCGCTGAATCAAACAAAAAAGCCTGACCTCTTTGCAGAGGTCAGGCGGTTTGAATGGCGTTTTCAGTCCAGCTTGAGGGTACTGAAATCGGTGCAGAGGTATTCGTAGACGGTGTCGGTGATCTGGAACCCCATCCGGGCATACATGTCTTTGGGGGTGTCCTCCGGGTCGGCGTGGAGGTAGAGGACATTGCCCTCCCGGCGGGCGGTTTCGGCAAGGTATTTGATCAATGTGGTGGCGATGTACCGATGACGATAGTCTTCATCCACCACCAGGCTGTCCATGCAGGTGTATCCGCCGGCGGAATAGGTATAGCAGGAGCCCACCAGCTTGCCGCCCAGATAGGCCCCATGGTAGGTCAGCTTTTCCCGGAGACGCCGGTTGTTCCGCACAGTGAAATCCTCCCCGTACAGGGGACCGTAATATTTCAGCTCGTGCTGTTCCAGCTGGGCAAAGTCCGGCGCCTGGATGGTGATGTCGGGATTGACCTTCCAGGAAGAAAAAACCGCATCCCCGGGCAGAACCATGGTCAGGGTTTCTTCCTGCTCCATTCCAAAGGCGTATTCCAGAGGCTCATAGCCCTCCAGCTTGATGAAGGAATCCCCGCGGGCCTTTTGATAGGCCAGGGCTCTTTGGAATTCTTCCAGAGAGGGCTGGCCGGAATAAATAAAGGAATTGTGGTCGTATTTGTCCCGCAGTTGGTTGTCCTCGTGCTTGATGAGATGTTCGGAAAACACCGTAGGGACAGAAAATAAAAGCGAAAATGCGCTGTCTGTATTTCTCGTTTGAATCATGGTTTAGTTTTCTCCATTGTCGTTTTTTTCGCAGGGCTCGACTTTCGTCATGCGGTATCCGACGCCAATGTGCGTCTGGATGTATTGGGGGGAGCCCGGCTCTTTTTCCAGTTTTTTCCGCAGGGTGGCCATAAATACACGAAGCGAAGCCACATCGTTGTCCCAGCTTCTTCCCCAGATCTGCTGTGTGATATAGGTATGGGTCAGGACTTTCCCTACATTTTTGCACAGCAGACAGAGCAGCTTGTATTCGCTGGGGGTCAAGTGAAGCTCCTGCCCATCCAGAAAGGCGCAGCCCGCCGCATAATCCACCTTGAGCTTGCCGTTGGTAAAGACGGACTCGGTATTGGCGGACCCAACCTGCAGGGCAGCCAGCCGCCGCTGGGTTACCCGCAGCCTTGCGAGCAGTTCTTCCACAGAAAAGGGCTTGGTCAGATAATCATCCGCGCCGGCGTCCAGAGCCTCGATTTTGTCGGTGTCCTCGCTCCGGGCGCTGATGACAATGATGGGCACATTGGACCAGGAACGCACTTTGTGAATCACTTCCACGCCGTCCATATCCGGCAGGCCCAGGTCCAGCAGAATGATTTCGGGGTTATGGGAGGAGGCCTCCAGAACCGCGGACTCTCCGTTTGCCGCAGTCAAAAAACGGTACTCGTGGGCTTTTAAGGTCGTAGTTATCAGGTTGCGGACCGGCGTGTCGTCCTCAACCACCAGAATCAAAGGTTTATTCATGCAGTTCTACCTCCCCGGCTGGCACAGAAAATGTAAAGACGGACCCATGGGGCAGGTGATCGGCCACGGTGATTTCTCCTCCATGTGCGTTGACGATGGATTTGCACAGTGCCAGGCCCAGTCCCATGCTGCGGCGGCTGTCCGCAATTTGATTGGATACCGTATAAAACATGTCGAAGATATGCGGCTTGGCCTGGTCGGGAATGCCCGGCCCGTTGTCCGCAACCGAAATGTAAATAAAACTCCCTTTGCGCTCCCATCCAATGTCGATGTCAGATCCCGCCGGCGTGTACTTGATGGCGTTATCGATGATGTTGATGAGGACCTGAACAATCAGCTTGGCATCGATTTGCGCCAAAAGGTATTCATCGCTATTTTGCACATGCAGGTGATACTCTGCACTTTTCCGGTTGATGTGGCGCAGCGCTTCCGCGACGACTTCGTCCATCAGTTCGGTGGATACATGCAGATTCATCCGCCCTTCTTCCAGCCGGCTGACAGATAGCAGATTTTCCACCAGATTGATGAGCCACATGGCGTCGTCGTAAATGTCGGTGTACATCTGCTTTTTGGTCTTGGCGTCAAACAGATCCCCGTTGGAGAGCAGGTTGCTGGCGTTTCCGGAGATCGAAGTAAGCGGGGTGCGCAGGTCATGCGAAATGGACCGAAGCAAATTGGCGCGGAGCTGTTCGTTTTTGGCCAGAACCGCAGCCGCTTCTTTTTCCTCCAGGTTCTTTTGGTTTTCAAGGGCCAGCGCACATTCGCCCAGGACCGAGAGGAGAACACTGGTCTCAAAGGAATCCAGCGGTTTATCCGAGGCGGCAATGCCCACCACCCCATAGACCCGATCTCCTTTTCGAACCGACAGATAGGTGCAGCGGGAATCGGAAAGGGTTTCGGTTCCCGCGCCGGCCCTTTTGTTGTTGGTCACCACCCATTGCGCCACCTCGCGTTCCTTTTCCGAGGTGTAATAATCGGACGAAGCAGTGTCATCCACAAGGAAGATGTCCGGCGCTGTAAGGTTCTCTTCTTTGATGCGGTATACAATGATGTCGCGTTGGAAGATCTTTAGCAGCTGTTTTGCTGTGACCGAGAGAATTTCCTCCTGCGTCCGGGCCTTCTGGAGATTCTGATTGGTTTCAAAGAGGAGCTTTGTGCGCCATGCAACCTGGGCCGACCGCTTGGCGTGGGATTTCAGCTTGGAGGCCAGTGAGCCGGTGAGCAGGGAAGCCAGGAACATCACAAGAAAGGTGACCGGGTAACCGCTGTCATAGGCGTGCAGGGAAAACCTGGGGGCGGTGAAAAAGAAATTGAAGGTGAGCACGCTGAAAATGGATGCAAAAAAGCTGCAGATGGAGCTCTTTGTGGACACGGAAACCAGCATGATGCCCAAAATATAAAGGGTGATGATATTGGCGTCGGTGAAGCCCAGATGATAGAACAAAAAGCCGATGAGGGTGGCCAAAACCAGGATCAGTCCGCTTTTGAGCAGGTCCAGAAGGGACAAGGGCGGCAGATGCATGATTTCCCGATGCCGGGTGGCGAACAGATGGTTCATTCCGTTGTCGGGAATAATGTGGATATCCAGCTCCGGCGTAAGCTCAATCAGCCGGTCGGTTAGAGATGCCTTGCGGAACAGGGGGCGGGAAGGGAAGCCGCTGCGGCCCAGCACAATTTTCGTGACCCCTGACAAGTGGGAAAATTCGGAGATTTGATAGGCCACATCGTCGCCGTATACGGTCTCAACGGATGCGCCCAGCTGCTGCGCCAGATGTATGTTGGCGCGCAGGCGCTCTTTGTCCGGCGGTGACATCCACTGAAAGTCCTTTGTTTCCACAAACAGCGCGGTAAACTCACATTTGAAAGCGCAGGTCATCCGCGCGGCGGTGCGGATGATTTTCTCGTTGGACGGAGCAGAGGAGAGGCACACCAGAATATGTTCGTGGGAACGATATCCCGTCCCGTTTTGCCCCGCCTGGGTGTACAGAGCGGCCCGGTCTGCGCAGCGGCGCAGGCCAATTTCCCGAAGCGCGCTCAACTGGGAGAGGGAATAGCCGGAAAGCAGCTGGACTTTTTTGTGCTCCAGCAGGCGCTGCTGGAGCCTTTCCGGGTCCATGTCGATGAATTCCACCCGTGATGCCCGGTCAAATACGTGGTCGGGGATGCGTTCGGAGATGGAAGAGCCCAGAATGGAGACAACGGTGTCCTGGATGCTTTCAATGTGCTGCACGTCCAGCGTCGTATAGACATCGATGCCCGCAATCAGCAGTTCCTCGATATCCTGGTAGCGCTTCCGGTGGCGGGATTCGCCCCGGTTGGTGTGGGACAGGTCATCGATCAGGATCAGCTGCGGCAGCCTTTGGATGCAGGCGTCCAGATCGATTTCGGATTCTGTGCGCCCGTCCTGGGTGACGGTCTTGCAGCGCACCGCCTCAAAACCTTCGGTCTCTGCTTGAACAGACGGCCATGCATCGCAGGACAGCAGGCCGATCACCACGTCCCGCCCTTCCTGCTTTGCTGTTCTGGCGGCTTCCAGCATGGCGTGGGTTTTTCCGGTGCCGGAAAAATAGCTGGCAAAAATGGTGAGTTTGCCGGGTGCTTTGACTGTGACTCGATCGGATAATGTGGGGGCATCCATGGTCCCGCCCTCCTTTCGCTCCGGTGTATTATAACACACTTTCAAGCGGATTGCCTAAAGAGTTGGCGAATTCATTTCGATTTCAATGCATGAAACAGATGTTCTGCCGGACGACCTGCGTTCTGTTCGCCGGATTTCGGCCGCGTCTTCCTACCTTCTTTATAGCCTCATTATCCATATCGCATCTAAAGGGGGCGTTAATCTGTTAAGACAGACATTAAGATGGCATTAAGACCGGGAACTACCGCTGGGCTTCGGCTGCTTGGGGATGGGCTGCCTGGGAGTACCCCAATTCCGGCCTGAATGCTTTCTTGAGTCAATCACATCCAGCCGAACAGAAACGCTAGGGACAGGGCAGCAGCGGTGGTGCATACACCAACCGCGGCCATTGTGAAAAGGGGCAGTCCAATATAAATCAGGAACAGCTTAAACCCCTGGTGACGGAGCAGGAAATTTTCAATCCGGGCGTCCATCCGGCTTTCACAACAAGAGATGCGTTTTATACGTGTGAACATATCAATCTCCTCCTTACGGCTCTATCATAGCGCACAGGGACTAAAACTGGAGAAAAGATTGCCGGGATGGGATTAAAACCAAATAAAAGGCCGCCGGCCCGCCTGATGTACAGGAGAGCCGGTGACCTTTTTGGATCACAGGATATGGTTTGTGCGCTATGCCGGAAAGTCCGCAGGGGAGGGAATTACGCAAGGCCCATTGCTTTGGCAATGTCCAGATTTACGCCGAGGACGTTGACGGTTTCTTCGCCAAAAATACCCAGTAGCTTTCCCTCTGTATTGTCCTCCACAATCTGCTCCAGTTCCTCCTCGCTCAGGCCGGAAGCGGCCGCCAGAGCAGGAATCTGAATGCGGGCCGCCGCGGGCGTGATATGGGGGTCCAGACCGGAGCCGGAAGCGGTCATCAGGTCGGCGGGAATGTCCTCCCGTTTCACGTCCGGGTTGGCCTCCAGGAAGGCCTCGATGTCAGCCTCGACCCGTTCCGTCAATGCGGGATTGGAGGGCGCGTAGTTGTTGGAACCGGAACCGATCCCGGCGAACGGGGTGCCGTCACTGTAGTACCGGTTGCCCTGTTCATCCTGGTAGTAGGTGTTGTAGTGGTAAGCGGAAGGGCGTCCTTTCATGAAATAGGGCTTGGTGAACTCCTGGCCCACATGGGCGGACCCCACCGCCTGGCCGTAGGAATAGACCAGACTGCCGTTGGCCTGGCTGGGAAAGAGGACCGCAGAAATCCCGCTGAGCAGGACCGGAAACACAAAGCCGCAGAGCAGCAGCAAGATCAATGTCACCACCAGAGACTGGCGCAGACTATGAAAAAATGCGTTCTTATGGGTTGCTTCGTTCATAGTAAGGAACCTCCTCAGATGCCCAGTGTGGTCAGGACAGGGGCAATCATGGTGTCGATGATTTTGATGCCGATAAAGGGGGGGACCACACCGCCCAGACCGTAGATCATCATGTTCCGGGCCAGCATTTTGCCGGAAGACATGGGGCGGTATTTGACGCCCTTCATGGCCAGAGGAA
This sequence comes from Faecalibacterium sp. An77, assembly GCF_002161315.1. Taxonomy (NCBI): domain Bacteria; kingdom Bacillati; phylum Bacillota; class Clostridia; order Eubacteriales; family Oscillospiraceae; genus Faecalibacterium; species Faecalibacterium sp. An77. Next base: position 9,093 of record NZ_NFHK01000013.1, on the reverse strand, counting down.
TCAGGCAGGGAATGATGAGCGCATTGAAAATCAGGGCCGACAGGATGGCGCTGTTCTGGGTGCTCAGGTGCATGATGTTCAGGACGCCCAGCTGGGGAATGGCCGCCATAAACATGGCGGGAATGATCGCAAAATACTTTGCAATGTCGTTTGCAATGGAGAAGGTGGTGAGGGAACCGCGGGTGATGAGCAGCTGCTTGCCGATCTCCACCACTTCCAGAATCTTGGTGGGGTCAGAGTCCAGATCCACCATGTTGGCGGCTTCCTTGGCCGCAGTGGTGCCGGAGTTCATGGCCAGGCCCACGTTGGCCTGGGCAAGGGCGGGGGCGTCGTTGGTGCCGTCGCCGGTCATGGCAACGATCTTTCCCTCGGCCTGCTCTTTTTTGATGACGCGGATCTTGTCCTCGGGCTTGCACTCGGCAATAAACCCGTCCACACCGGCTTCCTTTGCGATGGTGGCTGCGGTCAGGGGATTGTCGCCGGTGCACATGATGGTTTTGATGCCGATGGCACGCAGACGCTCAAAGCGCTCCGCCATGCCGGGTTTTACGGTGTCTTTCAGGTAAATAACGCCCAGAATCTGGTTGTTCTGGCACACGACCAGGGGCGTGCCGCCCAGAGAAGAAACCTTTTCTACATGGGTGTGCAGGTCGGCAGGGACGGTTCCGCCCTGTGCCGTGACATACTGCTCGATGGCGTCCGAAGCACCCTTGCGGACCCGGGTACCGTCGGGCAGATCCACGCCGCTCATGCGGGTCTGGGCGGTGAACTCCACAAAGGAGGAACCGGGGATCTCCTGACTGTCATCTCCCAGACGGCGAGCCAGCTCCAGCGTGGATTTTCCCTCGGGGGTCTCATCGTGAAGACTGGTCAGAGCCGCACAGCGAATCAGATCGCTGCGGCTCGCCCCCTCCACGGGGAAGAAGTCGGCAGCCAGACGGTTGCCAAAGGTGATGGTGCCGGTTTTGTCCAGAATCATGGTGTCCACGTCGCCGCAGGCTTCAACGGCCTTGCCGGACATGGCGATCACATTGAACCGGGTGACGCGGTCCATGCCGGCGATGCCGATGGCGGACAGCAGGCCGCCGATGGTGGTGGGTATCAGACAAACCATCAGGGCGATCAGGGTGGACAGCGGCAGCTGAACCCCGCAATACATGCCGATGGGGTACAGGGTGACAATGACAATCAGGAAGATGATGGTCAGGGAGACCAGAAGGGTGCTCAGGGCGATTTCATTGGGAGTCTTTTTCCGGGAAGCGCCTTCCACCAGGGCAATCATGCGGTCCAGAAAGCTGTTGCCGGGATCGGAGGTGATCCGGATTTTCAGCCAGTCGGACACCACCGTGGTGCCGCCGGTCACCGAGCAGAAGTCGCCGCCGCTCTCACGAACGACGGGGGCGGATTCGCCGGTGATGGCTGACTCATCCACCGAGGCAATGCCCTCGACGACCTCGCCGTCGCCGGGAATCACCTCTCCGGCCGATACCATCACGATGTCGCCTTTTTTCAGCTCGCTGGAGGAAACAAGGGTCTCGCTGCCGTCCGGATGCAGCAGGTGGGCCTGGGTGTCCTTCTGGGTCTTTTTCAGGCTGGCGGCCTGGGCTTTGCCCCGGCCCTCCGCTACAGATTCTGCAAAGTTGGCGAACAGTACCGTAATCAGCAGAATGATGGAAACAATCAAGTTGTAAGTACGCAGGCCGGTGTCGCCTTCGCCGAACAGCCCCGGCATGATTGTCAGCAGCAGTGTAATGAAGAAGCCGGTTTCCACGACGAACATAACCGGGTTCTTAATCATATACCGGGGGTCCAGCTTTTTTACCGAGCCGATGAACGCCTGTTTGAGGATTTCACCGGTCAGCAGCTTTTTGTTTTGTTTCTTGCTCATATTACGAATATCCTCCTTAGCCCCAGAGGGTCAAATGCTCGGCAATGGGGCCCAGAGCCAGCGCCGGGAAGAAGGTTAACGCGGCAAAGATATACACCACGAACACAAGAATCACTGCAAAGCTCGCCGTGCTGGTTTGCAGTGTGCCGGCAGACTCGTTGATATAGTTTTTCTTCATCAGGGAGCCGGCGATGGCCAGTTGAATCACAATGGGCAGATACCGCCCCAGGAACATGACGATGCCGGTGGTCATGTTCCAGAAGTAGGAGTTGTCCGCCAGCCCTTCAAAACCGGAGCCGTTGTTCGCCGCAGAGGAGGCGTATTCATACAGCACCTGGCTCAGGCCGTGGAAACCGGGATTGGTAACGCCGGCCTGCCCGGCGGATGTCGTCACCGCCAGGGCAGTAAAGGACAGGATCAGCAGGGGATGGATGATGATGGCCAGTGCCGTCAGCTTCATTTCGCGTCCCTCGATCTTCTTGCCCAGATATTCGGGGGTGCGGCCCACCATCAGCCCGCAAATGAACACCGCCAGGATGGCGTACAGAATCATATTCATGAGGCCCACGCCCTTGCCGCCAAAGACACAGTTGAGCATCATGTGCAGCATGGGCACCATGCCGCCCAGCGGCGTCAGGGTGTCGTGCATGTTGTTGACGGTGCCTGTGGTGAAGGAGGTGGTTACGGTGGTGAACAGAGCGGATTGAGCGATGCCGAAGCGGACTTCCTTGCCCTCCATGCTGCCTGCGGACTGGCTGAGGCCGATCTGTGCCAGAGCCGGATTGCCCTGCAGCTCGGCCCAGTAGCAAAGACTCAGGCCAACAAGGAACAAGATACCCATGGCCAAAAAGATGCTGCGGCCTTCTTTGCCAAACAGCCGGGCGGTGATGCTCTCCGGATGGGTCGGCAGCATGTTTTCCTGGGCCGGGGTCTTCTGATGCTGGAGACGTCCGTCGCCCACCATCTTGCCAAAGGTAATGACGCAGGCGCCGGGCAGCAGCATCATAGAATACAGCTCGATCAGGTTGGACAGGATGGTGGGGTTCTCCATGGGGGTGGCGGAGTTGGCGCCAAAGAAGCCGCCGCCGTTGGTGCCCAGGTGCTTGATGATTTCAAGCGCCGCCACCGGCCCCATTCCCAGAACCTGATATGTGCCCTCCAGAGTCTGTACCACGACATTTTCCGAGAAGTTCTGCGGTACGCCCTGCCATACCAGCAGAAGCCCGCCCACCAGGGAGAAAGGCAGCAGCACGCGGGTGGTGATGCGAACCATATCGGCAAAGAAGTTGCCTACGTGATCCTTGGTCTTGCCGGCCAGGCCGCGGATGAATGCGACACAGGCGGCGTAGCCGCTGGCTGCAGAGACGAACATCATAAAGATGATGACCAGCATCTGGGAAAGGTAGCTCAGGCTGCTTTCGCCGGAGTAGTGCTGCAGGTTGGTGTTGGTCATAAAACTGATGATGGTGTTAAAGGCCAGATCCGACTTCATGCCTTGCATCCCGTTGGGATTCAGAAGGGGGATGCTCTGGATGCGGAGAATCACATAGCCAATGGTCATCATCACCGCGTTGGTGCCCAGCAGGGCCAGGGCGTACTGCTTCCAGTTCATGCCCTTTTGAGGGTCCACGCCGCCCAGTTTGTAAATGGCCCCGTCGACCCGATCCATGACGGGGTCGGCGAAGGTGTGTTTTCCTGCGGCGATATGATAGAGATACCGCCCCACTGGAATAACAAGGATCAAATAAATGATCAATGTCAGGACCAGCTGTACCATACAAAAACCTCCTATACGGTGTCCTGGATCTTAAAACCGATCCGGATGCGCCAGGGCGTATACCAGATACCCGCCCAGCAGCAGAACAATTATTCCAAGCAAAATCATGGGGATCAACTCCTGTGCTTTCTTATTCTTCCGATTCGACCTGCCGCTGGCACCAGCTCGCCAGCAGCTTGACAACGCCAAAGCCGGCCAGAATGATTCCGATCATCAAGCAATCCATCATCTCCGGTGCTCCTTTCGCTGATAGAAACTGTGCCATGTTGCATACGCCATTTTTCCGACAAAGATCGTCAGCGCAAACATTCCGGTGGTGAAGCCAATCATAGCTATACGAAGCAGCATATAGTCTGCCATAAGCTCGTTCTCCTTTCAAAATGGGTGAATCCGCAAGACATACAACATTTGTCTTGCGTCCATAGAATACCGCAATTTGTAGTAAGGAGGGATTAAGGAAGAAACCGCGGCATTAACGGGAGATTAAGATTTCTTCATCCCTTCCGGCGGGGGGCGGACCCGCTTCCTGTGAAACAGCCGGGGCGGAAATGCCGTCTTGCAGTCACTTTTTGGTCAGGGCACGGCTTTGCCGCGCTCTTCCTGCAGGCGAATGCGTTCCTGGCTTAGGCCGCACTCGTTTAAAATGGCAATCATAAGATTCTTTTCAAAGGCGTCGGGGATGGAGTAACCTGCAACGGGGACAGCCACAATTCCCATGACGCCCTGCGTCCCTCTGACCGAGAGAAAAAGCCATTTGGAGTCCGGCAGGGTGCTGGTGGTGGCGCCGGCGTACTTGTTGTTCTTTTGTACCCATTTGGCCACGCCCATTTCTTCGGTGCCCAGTTCGGCCAAGACGTCCTGCGCATCGGACGGCTCCACCCGGAAAGCCAAATCCCGCTCGGGCTGGCTTAAGGCATAGAGGATGGGACGGTCAAAAAGCCGGTTCAGCTGTTCGGCAGTCAGACGAAGACAATCCCATTCGGTGCGCCCTTTTTGCAGCTTTTGGCTGCTTTCCAGGAGCAGCTCGGTGTAATAGCTCTTTTGCGCGGCCATGCGGGCCTGTGCTTTGACCCGGCTGGCCAGAGAGCTGGCAATGATGCTGGAGGAAAGCATAATCAGGAAGGTGACCGGATAATTGGGATCGTTGGCGCGGAAGGTAAAACGAGGCTCTGTAAAGAGAAAATTGAAGGCGGCAACACTTAAAAGGGAACCCATTGCCCCATAAAAGTGACCGTTTGTCGATACTGCTGTGATCAGGACGCCCAAAATGTATACAGTGATGATGTTGGATTCACTGAAACCGGCATGGTAGAATGCAAACCCGGCCAGTGAGGAAAGCACCAGGGCCGCCAGTGTAATGCAGGCGTCTTTCCATGTGAAGTGTGATTTGGGAATACGGAGCTTTCCGAGGGGCTTTTTGTAGAGCGGCTGGTGATCCGGAATAATGTAAATGTCCAAATCTGTCAGTTCAATCAGCCGGTCCGCCAGACTCTTTTTCCCGGTTACAGGGTTTTGCTTGTGGTTCATTCGGCCCATCACAATTTTGGTCACGCCGCTGACGCGGGCATATTCCGCAATTTGTACGGCCGGGTCGATTCCATAGACGGTGGAGATCTGTGCACCAAGCTGTTCCGCCAGATGCAGATTGCTGCGCAGGCGTTTTAAGTTGTCGCCGGACAATTCGTTTGTCTCGGGTGTCTGGACAAACAGCGCAGTGAATCCGCTGTGGAAGGCTTCCGCCATGCGTGCAGCGGTTCGGATTACTTTCGCATTGGATGGCGAAGAAGAGAGGCAGATCAAAATGTGCTCTCCGGCTTTGGCGCTCTTTTCCTTGCCTTCCTGCACGGCGGTCCGGTTTAGCTGGTCCGCCGTGCGCCGCATGGCAATTTCACGCAGGGCAGCCAGATTTTCCGATGTGAAAAAGTTTTGGAGCGCCTGTTTTGCCTGGCGCTCCCGGTACACTTTTCCGGCTTGGAGGCGCTTCATCAGCTCATCCGGCTCAATGTCCACCAGTTCGACCTGATTGGCCCGGTCAAAAACACGATCCGGGATTCGCTCATGGACCGCAATGCCTGTGATGGAGGACACCAGGTCGTTCAGCGACTCCAAATGCTGTACGTTGACCGTGGTGTAGACATTGATTCCGGCCTGGAGCAGTTCTTCTACATCCTGATACCGCTTTGTGTGCCGGCATCCCTGGGCGTTGTTGTGGGCCAATTCGTCCACCAGAATAAGCTGGGGCCTCCGTTGGAGCGCCCGGTCCAGATCAAATTCTTTCAGCTTGATTCCGCGGTAATCGATCTCCCTGCAAGGCAAAATTTCCAGCCCATTCAGGAGGGCCAGCGTGTCTGGCCTGGCATGCTGTTCTACATAGCCTACCACCACATCGAGCCCCTCTTTTTGAGCCTGGTGGGCTGCCTGCAGCATGGCGTAGGTCTTGCCGACACCCGCCGCATATCCAAAAAAGATTTTCAGCTTTCCGGTGGGAAGGGGGCTTTTCTTATCCGGGCGGAAATCTGACATCGTTTGAGGTGTATTCTCCATATTCATCTTCTCCTGCAATATCGGTCTGTGAGATTCATAGAGAGCCACTGATATCGTATCATGCAAAACGCTATCAAAGAATAAAAGAGTTTCGATGCGTGTTAAGATAAAATTAAGATCCAAATCAATATCCCCGGCGGGTGCAGGGGACATGATTTGGATCCTATGCAGGCAACAAAATTTTCTTGTGACATGAGGTGATAGAAGAAGATGGGGAACACCGAACACTTTTGAGGATGAATTCATTTTGGGAGCAGCCTGGTGAGGCTGACAGTTCCAGTACAAGGCTTTCTATTGGATGCAAATTTTAAAAGGAAGTGACTATACACCCAATCCGCCAATAAGAAACGCCGAACATACTCCGTTAGGATGTATGTCCGGCGCCTTGCCTGAGGGGGCGAAGTTATTTGAAAAGATTTTAGCATTTTCAGGATGGGCTTTTCCTTGGTTGGGACAAGCCTGCAAATTACATATAGACTGTTTTTGGGGTAAATGAACCTTTGGAAAGTTGTATTACCGTCTCGTGCGTCGATTTTCCGTCCCAATCCAACATATCCACTTCCTGATCGTTAAAGAAGACTGGAATTCGGAAATCAATGCGTTTCAAGATCCGGCCGTCCGCCTGCTGCTCTGGGAAAATTTCGACGCGTTTGATAAAGCTCTTCATGAACTCTTTTCTCTCAGCATCTGTAAATTCATCGTAGAGCTGATCGAAACAGACGAGATACTGGTAGATGTTATCGCGGCGGATTTTTTGGCTTCGGACGTTTAGGATTCTGGCCTGGAGTTCATTGATGGATTTTTCTATGGCTGACATCTCATCGTAAAGGCGATCCTGACGGTCCTGGAGATCCTGGCTCTTGCGCTCATAGTGGGGATCGTCAAAATTCAAGTGGTCAATCTGATCTCCAATATGATTCTTGGCACCGTTCAGCTGCCGGAGCTTTTTACGGAGCGCATCCAGCTGCTGCTCCAACTCCCGGGTATCAATGGACTGACCGATTTTGTTCTGGATGGCATTTGAGAATTTGGGGTTGTGAATCAGATTCTGGATTACGGTCACCACTGCATCGTTGATGAAATCTTGACTCCATTGCTTGCTGTAGGTGCACGAATGACCATCGACTTCTTTGCGGTGCTTGCACTGGTAATAGAAATAGTCCCGATACGACTTCCCGTCCGGACCGCGCTTTCGGTTGACGTTGCCATACATTCCAGCGCCGCAGATCGGGCAGCAGAGAAGCCCGGAAAGAATGTGTTCATGCTCCAGGCTGTAGGTCTTTTCTTTCTTGCCGCCATTGTTTGCCCGTTTCTGTTTTGCCAGGTGCCAATCGGCTTCTGAAACGATGGGTTCGTGGATACCATCGTAGAGCATATATTTTTCCTGCTTCACAATATGGTATTGGTTCCGTGTGCCCTGGCGCTTTTCGTTGTGTCGGCGTCCGTAAGCCAATTTGCCGCAGTAGATCGGGTTCTCCAGGACACCTCTTACAAAGACGGCAGAGAAGCTATCCAGCGTGTTGTTCTGGCGCTTTTTCTTTTTGTAACCATGGGAATTCAGCCAGATGGCGATTTTGGATACGCCCATCGTGGTGTGAACGTATTTGTCATAAATGATGCGGATTACTTCGGCCTCATCTTCGGCGATTGAGAGCTCGCCGTTTTCCAGCTTGTACCCATAGGGTGCAAAACCGCCGTTCCAGCGTCCCTCGCGGGCTTTCTGCTTGCGACCCTCCATGGTCTGCACGAGAATGTTCTCACGCTCGATCTCGGCGACCGCCGATAAAACGGAAATCATCAATTTACCGCTGTCTTTGGAGCTGTCGATTCCATCTTCCACGCAGATCAGGTTGACGCCGCAATCCTGCATCTTTTGCAGATAGGTAAGAACGTCTGCGGCGTTGCGGCCAAAACGGGACAGTTTGAAAACAAGAACAAAGGAAACCTGGTCTTTGAGCGATTCAATGTCTTGGATCATTTTCAGAAACTCCGGGCGGCCTTCGACACTCTTGCCGGATTTGCCCTCATCTGAATATTCGCCGACAACGACCATGTCCTGGAACTCAGCATACCTCCTGAGTTTCTCTTTTTGGGCATCCAGGCTGTATCCATCCACCTGCATGGCTGTGGAGACTCTGGTGTAGATATAACATTTGGGGTGAGTTTTCATGATAGTACCTCTCGCAATCGTAGTGGTGAATCTGAATAGGGGAGGAGTGACGTGTTATTTCTAGTGGGAATGATTTGAATTTGGGATAAATTTTAGAGATTCATAGTTTCAAAAGCGAAAATTACAGTCAAAATAACTGTCCCAACTTCATTTTACTATAATCCCAACTGTGCCGTCAATAGCAAAACCGAGATTTTTGCCGAACAGACGATAAAAATAAAGATGTGGGAGGCCACTGGGATGAATAGGTGACCTCCCACATACATTTTAGGCGGCTATTTGATTTGCCTCACCATCAGCAGGAGCCATCTTATTAGGATACTCATGTTCAGGTTCATCAGGGAACTTGACCCGGTCGCCGTATTTTTCAATCATACGGGCGAGGAAGTCCATGCACTGATCGAAATACATTTCTTGTTCTCTATTCATAACAGTTATCTTCCTCCCCGCTTCTTTGATAAGGTGTCCAGGTCTCGGTTGACGTAGGAATCTATAACTTCCGGCGGAATTCGCTCCAATACGGCGAGGGCCTCCTCATACTCCCGCTGGAGCTTGGTATCGTTCAACTTTTTCAGAACGCTCTCGTGAGTCGCTTCCTGAACTGCTCCAGTAAAAGTAGACAGTGAAAAAAGAAGGCCTCCTGTGGTAGAATAAAACTACTACAGGAGGTCTTTGCTATGCCCAGAAAATACAGCCACATTCAGGAACACGAGA
>NZ_NFHK01000124.1:0-515 GCF_002161315.1 Faecalibacterium sp. An77 | reverse complement strand
ATGCACTCTGTTTTGAGGATAGAGAAGAAATTTTCAGCCATCGCGTTGTCATACGGATTTCCCCGTCTTGACATAGATGGTGTAATGCCGTATTCTTTAGTCAGGTTAAAGTACGCTTGCGAGGTATACTGAAACCCCTGGTCGCTGTGGAGCTGTAACTCCGCGGCGACCTTCTTCTTTTCTCTGCGCACTGCCTGGCGGATAGTATCCAGTACCAGGTTGACTGTTTGCTGGGTTGCAGTCTTGTAAGCTACAATGCTGTTGTCGTACAGATCCCGGATCATGGACAGGTACAGCACACCTTGTTTGGTTTGAATATAGGAGATATCGGTCACCCATTTGCGGTTTGGCGCTTCGGCCTGAAAGTTCCGATTGAGAAGATTCTGGTATTTGTGCAGCTGCTGCCCCATCTGCTGCCAACGTCTGCGGCGACGGATTTCAGACAATAAGCCGTATTTTTTCATGACACGCAGGATCGTTTTAGGGTTATGGATGATTTCTTCACTGTTTTTCAG
>NZ_NFHK01000123.1:0-516 GCF_002161315.1 Faecalibacterium sp. An77 | reverse complement strand
GGGTCACGGAATCCAGACAATTGTAACCCGAATAGCCGTCGGTCTGGGTATAGCCGGAGAAGCCTTGCAGCATCTCTTTGGCTACCCGGCCTGAACGGCTGGGACTGTACTGGTACAGTACGATTTTCTTTTCGGCAGAGCAGAACACCCACATTTGGGACATCTGACTGGATTCCCGGCCATCCTCTTTCAGGACATGGACGCGGGTCTCGTCCACATTCACAATATCCTGCCGCAGCAGCTCCCTGCGAAGCTGCTCATACAGAGGCTTGAACCAACGGGCACTGCGGATTACCCAGTTGGCCATGGTATTGCGCCGAAGATCCACACCCTGTCCCTTCCAGTAAGCCTCCTGGCGATACAGCGGAACTCCGTTCTGGAACTTCTCCTGCATGATATAGGCTACCGTGGAGGGAGCCGCCATGCTTTTCTTCATCACTGGAACAGGAGCTTCGGCCTGCCGGATATAGCTTTCCCCAGTCTGGGTTTCACAGTGCGCACATTTGTAGCTGGCGG
>NZ_NFHK01000122.1:0-526 GCF_002161315.1 Faecalibacterium sp. An77 | reverse complement strand
ATTTGGTCTTTCTGGACGAGAGCGGTGTCAATCTTGGGATGATACGCCGGTATGGCCGTGCTGTAGGAGGCAAACGAGTCGTTGACCATGCTCCGCTTACCAGGCCAAGAGCAACTACCCTGCTTTCAGCCATTCGAGTCAACAAAGTGATTGCACAAACGAGTTATCTCGGTGGAACAACTCGGTCAAAGTTTCAGCAGTATGTGCAGGAGACTTTGCTTCCTGAACTGAATCCGGGAGATATCGTGGTGATGGACAACCTGGCTGCCCACCACGGGCCAGGGATTGCACAGATGATTGCTCAGGCAGGAGCACAGATACTCTATTTGCCGCCTTATAGTCCCGATTTCAATCCGATCGAGAAGCTATGGTCCAAAATGAAAGCCTATCTGCGCAAATACAGAGCCTTGACCTTCGAGGACTTGGACCTTGCTTTATACCAGGCGTTTGCTGCCGTTACTTCTTCGGACTGTCGTAACTGGTTTGCTTGTGCCGGTTATTGTTGATATTTTATGGGGTTGCTCTA
>NZ_NFHK01000121.1:0-527 GCF_002161315.1 Faecalibacterium sp. An77 | reverse complement strand
CACTGGGAGCCGAAGAAAGACGTGATAAGCTGCGATAAGCTGCGGGGAGCTGCAAATAAGCATTGATCCGCGGATTTCTGAATGAGGAAACTCACTCAGCCTCATAGCTGAGTATGTTATACTGAAATTCAAAATAGGTATAACAGGGGAACCGCCTGAACTGAAACATCTAAGTAGGGCGAGGAAGAGACATCAAACGAGATTCCGTAAGTAGTGGCGAGCGAACGCGGAAGAGGGCAAACCGCGGGTAGAAATACCTGCGGGGTACGGACTGCTTTTAGGACTTAAACTGTTAGCCGAACGGCATGGGAAGGCCGGTCAGAGAGTGTGAGAACCACGTAGGCGAAAACAGTGAGAGCTGCGCAGAATCCAGAGTACGGCCGGACACGTGAAACCCGGTCGGAATACGGGGGGACCACCCTCCAACCCTAAATACTACCCAGTGACCGATAGCGTATAGTACTGTGAAGGAAAGGTGAAAAGAACCCCGGGAGGGGAGTGAAAGAGAACCTGAAACCCTGTGCCTA
>NZ_NFHK01000120.1:0-536 GCF_002161315.1 Faecalibacterium sp. An77 | reverse complement strand
GGTTGCGGTGCCCTGTTTCTGCTTCAGGCGGCGCAGCTCCCTCGCAGAAAACAGACCGCTGTCCCTGCTCCGCCTCAGCTGTTTCTGCCGCAGGCAGCGCTTCGGCTGCGCAGCCAGCGGCGGCTCCCTGTTTCGTCCTCTTGCGGTACCCTGAATTTTCGGCGCATCAAGAATGATGCTTGAAAATTCAGACCGCTGCGCCAAGCACACCTCGCTGCTTCGTCCGCAGGACGCGCTTCGGTGTGCTTGCCACTGGATGCGGTCGCCGCCGCTGACTTTGCTTCTTTTTTCAGAAATAGGGGAAGGGAGAATGTTTGCCGCGTATCGTGCCGCAGGCACAAACGCCGGGAACGAGCGGAAACGGGACGGCTTCGCGGAAGTGACGGAGAACCGGAAAAGGTATAGAAAAAAGGCAGGATTTGGTGATGACCAAGGCGGTCGGCGATGCGGGGAAAACCTCTTGCGCTTAGCCAATTTTCCCGGCGGACATGAATGTCCTTGTGAAAATTGGAGCGCGGCTCCGGGTTGCGGTGCCC